>DASQVU010000442.1:0-5769 GCA_035640615.1 Pseudonocardiaceae bacterium | reverse complement strand
TCACGTTCTCCCCGGAGACGATCAACGACGTGACCCGCGAGGTGCATGCGCAGGCGATCCGCGAGTTGGTGGCCCGGGACAAAAACCACCCGTGCGTCGTGCTGTGGTCCATCGCCAACGAGCCCGAGTCCGACACCGAGGGCGCCGAGCGCTACTTCGAACCATTGTTCGAGCTATGCCGGAAGCTCGACCCCACCCGGCCAGTCGGCTTCGTCAACGTCATGCTGGCTCCGTACGGCAAATGCCGCGTCTCGCAGTTCAGTGACGTGCTGATGCTCAACCGGTACTACGGCTGGTACGTCAACACTGGCGACCTGCCGGCCGCCGAGCAGGCGTGGGAGCAGGAGCTGCGCGGCTGGGCGAGCGAGGGCAAGCCGATCATCATCACCGAGTACGGCGCGGACACCTACCCCGGGCTGCACGCGGTGACGCCGACCCCATGGACCGAGGAGTACCAGGTGGAGTACCTCGCCATGAACCACCGCGTGTTCGACCGGTTCGAAGCCGTCGTCGGCGAGCAAGTGTGGAACTTCGCGGACTTCGCGACGACCCCAGGAATCATGCGCGTGGGCGGCAACAAGAAGGGTGTCTTCACCCGCGACCGCCAGCCCAAGGAGGCCGCCTGGGCGTTGCGTCGCCGCTGGTGCGGCGCCGGCTGATCGTGCCCGCGACGTTCGTCCTCACCGCCACCATGATCATGTTCTTTCATCCCTGACGAAGACGAGGTTGCTTGCAATGGTCGTTGAGATCACAGCCCCGGTGCTGGAAGCGTGAGCACCGCCGGGCCGACCGCGGACAGAGTCACCACCGCTGACATCGGGATCTTCGGCCTAGCGGTGATGGGCAGCAACCTGGCCCGGAACTTTGCTCGGCACGGCTACACCGTCGCCCTGCACAACCGCACCCAGGCCCGCACGGACGCGTTCATCGCCGCCCACGGGACCGAAGGAGGGGGCTACCTTCCGTCTACCACGGTGGAGGACTTCGTCGCCGACCTCCAGCGGCCCCGCCGGATCCTGATGATGGTGAAGGCCGGCTCACCGACGGACGCGACGATCGACCAGCTCCTCCCCCACCTGGAGCCTGGCGACATTCTCATGGATGGTGGCAACGCGCAGTTCGAGGACACCCGCCGGCGCGAGGCGGCACTGCGTGAACACGGGCTGCACTTCGTCGGTGCTGGAATCTCGGGCGGCGAGGAGGGCGCCTTGCATGGGCCGAGCATCATGCCCGGAGGCTCGCGCGAGTCCTACGCCGCGCTCGGTCCGCTGCTGGAGGACATCGCCGCGAAGTTCGAGGGCGAGCCATGCTGCGCTTACCTGGGTCCCGACGGGGCCGGCCACTTCGTCAAGATGGTGCACAACGGCATCGAGTACGCCGACATGCAGTTCATCGCCGAGACCTACGACCTGCTCCGCGCTGCCGGGCTAGAGCCGGCCCGGATCGCCACGGTGTTCGCCGAGTGGAACGCCGGAGATCTCGACTCGTACTTGATCGAGATCACTGCCGAGGTGCTCGCCCATGTCGACCCCGCGACCGGCCGGCCGTTCGTGGACGTGGTCGCCGACGCCGCCGAGCAGAAGGGCACCGGCCGCTGGACGGTGCAGTCTGCCCTGGAACTCGGCGTTCCCGTCAACGCCATCGCCGAGGCGGTGTTCGCCCGGTCGACCTCGGGGGACGTGCGGCTGCGGGAAGCCGCGAGGTCGGCGCTGTCCGGGCCGAAAGACCGACCGGTGGACAACGTCGAGCGGCTGGTTGAGGACCTCCGCGCCGCGCTGTGGGCGTCCAAGGTCGTCGCCTACGCCCAAGGGTTGGACGAGTTGCGGGCTGCCAGCGAGGCCTACGGCTGGGATGTCGACCTGGCGACGGTGGCCAAGATCTGGCGCGCCGGCTGCATCATCCGGGCCCGCTTGCTCGAACGGGTCCGCCGGGCGTACGCACGCAGGGACCTGCCCACCCTGCTCGCCGCACCCGACATCGCCCAGGAGCTCGGCCAGTGCCAGGACGGGTGGCGCCGGGTCGTCGGGCTGGCCGCCGGCCTCGGGATCGCGGTTCCCGGCTTCAGCTCAGCGCTGGCCTACTACGACACCGTGCGGCGGCACCGGCTCCCGGCGGCGCTGATCCAGGGGCTGCGGGACTTCTTCGGAGCCCACACCTACCGGCGCGTAGACCGCGAGGGCGTCTTCCATACCCTGTGGTCAGAAGAGCGGACCGAGCGGAAGGTCCGATGACCGCGCCGGCCGATCCACTGTGGGCGTACAGCTAAGGGCCGAGGGCACCGACGCCCTGAGGGTAGCGGTGCGATCGACGGAGACCCCGCCAGCGCTGCTCGCCGACGCCGATCTGATCATCGGGGGGGCCGCCAGGCGTGCGCGAGTTCCTGCGGCGGTTGCTCGCGTGACGACTGCGATCATCGACCTCCCGTCTGCTCGCCTAGATCAACCCATCAGTTGGGGTGGCCGGGGACAGCTCTGCGCGACGCTGGACGCAACCGGTCAGCGCAGGCGGAACAGGTCCTCGCCCGCGTTGGGGACGACGAGCGTGTCCGGATCTGCGGCCCAAGCGTCACGATCGATCCCAGCGGGGTCGAGGTAGTCCAGGTTCACAGCTCGTACCTGTGCTTCGGGCATGCCGGTGGCCAGGGTCACGGTCACGCGGGCGCGTTCGCCGTGGAGGTCGTCGTAGGTGCCGGCGCCCCGCAGGTGGGTGGAGTGCGCCAGGTCGCCCCAGTGGTAGTCCTTGAATCGGTCCCATTGTTTGACGTAGTAGTCGCGGCAGTGGTAGCCGAGCTCGGCCACCTGCGGGTGGGTGCTGCTGATCTGCTGGATGTGCGGGGCGTAGATGACGACCTGCCCACCGTCGGCGACGATCGGTTCGACCTTGTAGAAGCCCTTGGCGCCGGTCCACATGTCGTCGTACTTGGCGGGGAGGATGGCCAGCACGCGGTGCACGGGCGCGTCGAGGTAGCGGATGTGGGTCGCGGCCGAGACCTCCGCTGCGGCCGTCCAGGCGGCGTGAGATTCGCCGAACGTCATGGCGTGCAGGCGCGTGGCGGTCTCGTCAACCAGCGGCACGTCCGCTGGCGTTTGGAACGCCGCGGGGTGGGTGATTTCCTCGGGCTGGGCGAACGCGCTGCCGGACTGTGTGACGACGCACAGCGCGAGCTGCTCCCCGGGAACCATCGACGTGGCTTCGTTGATGAGTGCCCGGACCGGGGTGGTGCCGCGGGTACCGATGATCTCGGCGCTGGTGATCAGCGCACCCAGCCAGTGCGAGATATCAATGAGCTCGCGGCCGGAGACGCCGGGGAATAGGTACTTATTGCCGCCGGAGAAGCCGACGACCTCGTGGGGGAAGACCGGGCCGACGATGATCGTGAGATCGTGTTCCACCAGGGCGCGGTTGATCCGCACGTTGGCCTGCTGGTGCAGCATGCCGCTGGACAGCTCGCCGATGCGCTCGGCCGGGATGGTGCCGACGTCGATGAAGGTGGCCGGGTCCCACCACTGGTGGTTGCGCACGGTTGTACCCGGGTAACGCTGTTGCAGGCCGCCTTCTGGATAACCCAGGTGGCTGGCGAGCGCTGCCTGGGTCATCGGGGCATGGGTGCCGAGCGCAATGAGAACGGTCAGCCGGGTGACGCGGCCGTGCACTGCGTGGTGGACCGCGGATAGCAGCAGCGGCAGCGGGCAGCTGCGGGTGCCGTCGGGCACTAGGACGCAGAGGCTGCGTCCGTTCAGGTCCACCGCGTCAAGCTGTTCCTGGATGAAGCCTTTGATTTTCTCGTCGGAGAGCGTCTCGCTGGGCCCACCGACCTGCGCAGCGGCAAACTGCCGCTGCTCGGGAGGTGCTGTCTCGGTCATCGTCAGCCTCCACAATGTGGTATGGCGGATGTGCCACCCGCGTTGCGATGGCGGACCGGTGTACACATGATAGGGCGATGGCCGTTCGCAGCGTCGCCGAGCTGTCGCTGCACCCCGATCGGTTGCTGCCCGCGGAGCCGGACGTCCGGGCGATCGCCCGCCGAATTCACGATGCGGTGCGCGAATTGCCGCTGATTTCCCCGCACGGTCACGTCGACCCATGGCTGCTGGTCGATAACGAGCCATTCCCGGATCCGGCGGCCCTGTTCGTCACGCCGGATCACTACGTGACCCGGCTGCTGCACGCCGATGGCGTCGACCTGGCGGCACTTGGTGTGGGGCAGGGTCCGCTCTCGGAGGACGCGGCGCGGGCGGTGTGGCGGCAACTGTGCGGGCGCTGGGACATTTTCCGCGGCACCCCGGTGCGCTACTGGCTCGAGGCTGAGCTGGCGGAGATCTTCGACGTTACGGAGCGCCCGTCGGCCGCGACTGCCGATGCGATCTATGATCAGGTGGCCGAGCGTCTCGGCGAGGACGCTTACCGGCCCCGTGCGCTGTTCGAGCGCTTCCGCCTCGCTGTGCTGGTTACCACCAGCGATCCCTGTGATGACCTGGCTGCGCACGCCGCGCTCGCCGCGGATCCGAGCTGGACGGGACGGGTGATCCCCGCGTTTCGGCCCGACCGGTATCTTGAGTTGGGCCGATCCGGTTGGCCTGAGGGGGTCGCCCGGCTGGGCGCGGCGGCCGATGTCGACACCGGTGACTACCCGGGCTACTTACGGGCTCTGGAGCAGCGCCGGCGGTACTTCCTGGCCCACGGCGCGCGATCGGCCGATCACAGCCATCCCGACGTGCGGACTGACCCGCTGGAGCCCGCCGAGGCGGCGCGGATCTACCGCGCGGCCCTGACCGGCGAAGCCACCGGCGGGGAAGCCGTGGCGTTTCGTCGGCACATGCTGGCCGAGATGGCACGTATGTCGTGCGACGATGGGCTGGTCATGACGTTGCACCCGGGGGTGCGCCGCAACCATCACCGGCCGACGTTCGAGCGGTTTGGGCCGGACACCGGCCACGACATCCCGATCCGTATCGAGTTCACCGACGCGCTGCGTCCGCTGCTCGAGCGCTTCGGTACATACCCGGGCTTCCATCTGGTCGTGTTCACCCTTGATGAGACGGTCTGGTCGCGCGAGCTGGCACCATTGGCCGGGTTCTACCCGTCGGTGTATCTCGGTGTGCCGTGGTGGTTCCTTGACGCACCCGACGCCCAGCGCCGATTCCGGGCGGCGGTGACCGAGACCGCGGGCTTCTCACGGACCTCGGGGTTCGTCGACGACACCCGCGCGTTCTGCTCGATCCCGGCCCGCCACGACCTGTCGCGGCGGGTCGACGCCGGCGTGCTGGCTCAGCTCGTCGCTGAGCATCAACTCCCCGAGGAGGAGGCCGTGCAGACCGCGATCGAGCTCGTGAGCACGCAGCCGACCACGGTGTTCAAGCTGTGAACAGCAAGGAGCTATCCCGCCGTGCCGGGGTGGGACGAGCCGTGGCGCCCGTCCGGCTGGTCCATCTCGGGCTGGGCAACTTCTTCCGGGCCCACCAGGCTTGGTACACCGAACACGCTCCGGACGCCGAGGCGTGGGGGATCGCCGCGTTCAGCGGCCGCAGTCGCACCCTGCCGGACACGCTGACCGCGCAGGAGGGCTTGTACACGCTGGTGACGCGGGCCGCCGACGGTGACCAGTTCGAGGTGATCAGCAGCCTGTCCGCCGCGTACGCGGGCGTCGACCACGACAGCTGGCTGCGTCTGCTCAGCTCGCCGGAGGTCGCTGGTGTCACCGTGACCGTCACCGAGGCCGGATACGTGCGCGGCCGTGATGGGGGCCTTGACCGCGATCGCCCAGAGGTC
>DASQVU010000441.1:0-12966 GCA_035640615.1 Pseudonocardiaceae bacterium | reverse complement strand
GAGCAGGATCGGCTGGATCATCAGCCGGTATTCGTCAACGAGGTCGTGTTCGATCAGCTGCACAGCCAGCGACGCGCTACCCATGACCTGCAGCGCCTCGCCGTCACGCGCGCGCAGCTCGCGCACCGCGCCGATCGCGTCGTCGGCGGGTAGCAACGTCGAGCCAGACCACGTGAGATCGCTCCGGGTAAGCGTGCGGGATGCCACATACTTGGGGATCTCGTTCATACGGTCGGCGAACGGGTCACCGGCGCGGCCGGGCCAGGCGGCGGCCATCGTCTGCCAGGTGCGGCGGCCGAACAGCAACGCCTCCGTGGTCGCCATAACCTCGTTGATCATCGGGCCCATGGCCTCCGGGTCGAAGTACCGCATCGACCAGCCGCCGTGGGCGAACCCGCCGTCGGTGTCCTCCTGGCTGCCGCCGGGTGCCTGCACGACACCGTCGAGGCTCATGAAGTCACTGAGAATGAGGCGCATCGCTACTCCTTGTCGATGTCCTTTCCGCTGGGTCAGCCAAGAGGTAGACCGGGCCCGTGCGGCAAAGTCATCGCCCTCACCCCGCCGGCGTTTCGTGCCTGGAGGTTGGGGCTTCTAGCCCGGGCGCACGTGATGGTGATTGTGCGAACCGAGTTGTCGGAGTCCGGGGCGTTTGAGATCCCTACAACAGCGCGGTCACTCGTTTCCACCAGCCGTAGCGGCGAGCAGGCCTTCCGCGTGCAGCGCGGTAACGGCCAGCTGGGCAAATCGTTCGTGGACAGCGTGCTCATCGGTGGGGCAGTGCTGTTGGAACGTCGTGACCAGCACCCGCAGCACCCGATCTCGGCTCGACAACGGCGGGAGCCCACCGCGGTGGCAGGCGGGGGGAAAGTCGGTGTAAACCTGCTCCTGATCGTGGTAGCTGCGCTCTTGGGCATAGGCCTGATAGGCGCGGTAGTCGGCGTCGGTGGCGGGCACGTCGACCAGCCCGCGGGGATGCAACCGTTCTTTGAGCACCACGTTGAGCTGCGCACCCACCAGGGTGATGATGCTTTGCAAATACAACCACCACAGCAAGGTGATCACGGTGGCGAAGGTGCCGTAGGTGGATTCGGTGTAGCGCAAATAGTCGGAGATGATCAGTGAGGACAGCTGCTGGAGCACCCAGAAGGCGACCCCGGAGAGCAACGCGCCGGGTAATACGTCGCGGGTGGACACCTCGCGGGCGGTGAGGATGCGAAAGGCTGCGACGAACAACGCAACATCCAGCACGACCGCGATGAGATAGCCGGCCAGCTGACCGAACACCCCGACGTGGATCTTGGTGGCGGTGCCGGTGAGGTAGTCGCTGATAATTGTGCTTACGACCAGGCCGAGCCCTATGGTGGCCAGCACCACGAGGCTGTTTTTGATCGTCGCTGCGAGCGTGGGCCGGCGGTTGTGCGGAATTTCCCAGACTGAGTTGAGGGCGTCTTGGGCGGTCATGACGACGAATGATCCGCTGAAGAGGGCGCTGACGATGCCCAGGATCAGCGCCCACCACCGCCCACTGAGGTGACCCAGCGAGCCAACGCTGACCAGGGGAAGGTAATGGCCCACCGTGGTCAACACCGCACCATTAATGCCAGGAGGCAGGAAATATCCGAGCAGGGTTACGAAGGCCAGCAGCAGGGGGATCACCGAAAAGAACGCCCAGAACGCCACCATGCTGGCCAGGTTCATCGACTGGTCTTCAAAGAACTTGCGCACCACCGCTATCAGCACCCCGAGCAGCCTGTGCTTCTGCTGGTAGCTGTCCAGGTGGCCAAGTTTGCCCCGTACCTTCCCCGTGACGCTCATCATCGCCCGCACTCCCTGTCCAACTCCTGATCACGCCCCTGCTAGACCAGGCCCCCAGGGGTCTGTCCTGGCTAGCCGGTACCCGCCCCACCTGCAGCCCATGCATGCATGGACGGGCCAGACAGCGGCCGCCCTCACGCAGCCCGCCGCGGCAGCTGGCGGGAAATCACCTCGATCGTTGACGGGCCGCCCGAAAGACGGGGTGCCCAAAAGATGTCAGCAGCCCGGAGCGGGACGCTGGTGAGCTCCTGACCACCGCGCCGATGAGCGCCGCGGCAACCGGCTGATCGATCTCGGTGAGCTGATTAGCGTAGGTCACACCGGTTGGATGCTTGCTGGGTGACGCGGGCGGGGTAGCCGCGGGCGATGAATACTGTCAACATGCCCGCCACCCGGACCCCGGGCGAACAGCCGCAGGATGCCGTGCTGGCCCCCTCCCGGCTGACTGCCGCCGAGATCTATGCCGCCGCAGTGCAGGTGGGAGAAGACGAACTCAAACGCTCCTCCACTGGGCTCGCCCTGTCCGGCTTGGCCGCCGGGCTCGGCATGGGCCTGACCGGTCTTGGGTCAGCCGCCATCGGCGCCGAGGTGGGCGACGGGGCAGCTCATCACCTGCTCACCACGCTGCTCTACCCTCTGGGCTTTATCACGGTGATCGTCGGTCGCGCCCAACTATTCACCGAAAACACCCTGTTCCCGGTCATCCTGGTGCTGGACCGGCGCCGGCACCTGCGTAACACGCTGCGGCTGTGGACGATCGTGTTCAGCGCCAACGTGGTCGGCGCGCTGCTGTTCGCGCTTTTGATGATCAAAGCCGGGGCGGTGTCGCCGGAGGTGGCCCGGGCACTGATCCGGCTCGGCACCCAGACTGTGCAGGGCAGTGTCGGTCATCTGTTCTGGGCGGGAGTGGCCGGAGGCTGGATCATCGCGTTGGTCGCCTGGCTGGTGACTGCCAGCCGACTCACCATCGGCCAGATCGCGCTCATCTACCTGATGACGTTCGTGGTAGGTGCGGCGGGCTTGGCGCACTGCATTGCGGGCAGCACCGAGGCACTCTCAGCCGTACTCGCCGGACAGGTCTCGGCGGCTACCTATCTGGTGTGGCTGCTGGCTGCCACGGCGGGTAACACCGCCGGTGGGGTAATCATGGTTAGTTTGCTCAACTACGGCCAGGTGGTGGGATCCGGCCGCGACTTACAGAAAAACCAACGCCCCCTGGCTGACATCGAGGCAAACTCGATTGGCCGCCCCAACGGCCGCCCGATCCGCCATCGCTCCCAGCCCCACCCGCAACATAACGACACGGTCTAACTCGACGCCGAGCCACCGCCGTCGACGCCCTCGCCGCTTCGATATGGGCGCCAGCCACCGCCGATGGCACGCCGCGCGCACGGTGTCCGCCATCCCCGGTCACCGCCTTCGGCCAGCGAGGTGGTACACGGCAGGGCTCATCCAGTGTTGGTTCGCCGGTCGCGGTAACGCACGGCGCAGCCTGTTGTACTGACCACCATGGCAGCATCGATGGCGACGACATCAGCCGAACAGGTCCGGCTCCAGCAGGCAGACGAGGGCACGGCGGCTTGGCGGGCGTGGGGACCGTACCTGTCCGAGCGGGCTTGGGGCACGGTCCGGGAGGACTACAGCGCCTCCGGCGAAGCCTGGGACTACTTTCCGCATGACCACGCCCGGTCCCGGGTGTATCGCTGGAATGAAGACGGGATGGCCGGGATCTGTGACGAACGTCAGACGTTCTGCCTGGCGCTGGCGCTGTGGAACGGAGTCGATCCCATCCTCAAGGAACGGATGTTCGGGCTGGCCGGCCCGGAGGGCAACCACGGTGAAGATGTCAAGGACTGCTGGTGGTATCTGGATTCCACGCCAACCCATTCCTGGATGACCTGGCGCTACCACTACCCGCAGCGGTCCTTCCCCTACACCGACCTGGTTGCCGAAAACCGCCGCCGGAGTAAGGACGAGCCGGAATACGAGCTAGTCGACACGGGCGTGTTTGCCGAGAACCGGTACTGGTCGGTGACCGTCGACTACGCCAAGGCCGCCCCGACCGATCTGTGCCTGCGGATCACCGTGGACAACCGCGGCCCGGAGACGGCGAGGCTGCACGTGCTGCCGACGCTGTGGTTCCGCAACACCTGGGCGTGGGGCCTGCCCAGACAGCTGCATGTGCCGCAGATCCGTGGTGGGGATTCCTCGACGCTCGTCGCGCAGCACCAGCAGTTGGGCTCGCTGGTCCTGGCCGGCGACGGTACGGCTGAGTCGCTGCTGTGCGACAACGAGACGAACACCCAGCGGCTCTACGGCGTGCCGGGCCGGTCGGCCTACCCCAAGGACGGGATCAACGATCACGTCGTGGCCGGCGCGGCGACCGTCAACCCGGACGGCGTCGGCACCAAAGGCGCCCTGTGGTACCGACTTGACGTGGCCGCCGGTGTCAAAGCGGTGATCCGGCTCCGGCTGACCGCCGGGGAGCGCGCAGGTGCCTTCGGGACGGAGTTCAACGAGGTGATGACCGCCCGGCGTGCCGAGGCTGACGAGTTCTACCGGGCGCTGACCCCCGCGGAATCCTCGGATCAAGACGCGATGGTGCTGCGGCAGGCGATGGCCGGCATGTTGTGGGGCAAGCAGTTCTTCCACTACGACGTGGCGCGCTGGCTTGATGGCGATCCGGCCGGCCCGCCGCCGCCCCCGCAGCGGCTGCACGGGCGCAACTCCGCGTGGCGCCACCTCAACAACCATGACGTCATCTCGATGCCGGATCCGTGGGAGTATCCCTGGTACGCGGCGTGGGACCTCGCCTTCCACTGCGTGCCGCTGGCGCGGCTAGATCCCGCGTTCGCGAAAAACCAGCTGCTGTTGCTGCTGCGCGAGTGGTACATGCATCCGGGAGGCCAGTTGCCCGCCTACGAATGGGCCTTCGGCGATGTCAACCCACCGGTGCACGCCTGGGCCGCGTTGCGGGTTTTTGAAAACGACGGCTCCCGTGACTACGACTTCCTGGCCCGGGTGTTGCACAAACTGCTGCTGAACTTCACGTGGTGGGTCAACCGCAAGGACAGTCAGGGCAACAACGTCTTCGAGGGCGGCTTCCTGGGCCTGGACAACATCGGGCCGATCGACCGGTCCGCGGCGCTGCCCCTGGCCGGAACCCTCGAGCAGAGCGACGGCACCGCCTGGATGGCGATGTACTGCCTCAACCTGCTGGAAATGGCTCTGGTACTGGCCCAGCACGACCGGACCTATGAGGATCTGGCCACCAAGTTCTTCGAGCATTTCGCGTTGATCGCTGCGGCGGCTTACGACCAAGGACTGTGGGACCCGACAGAGGGCTTCTTTTACGACGTGCTGTCAGCAGCCGACGGGCGGCGCATCCCGCTGCGGGTGCGCTCGCTGGTGGGGCTGCTGCCACTGTGCGCGACCACGACGCTGGGCACCGCCACCTTGCAGCGGCTGCCGGAATTCGCTGGGCGGCTGCGCTGGTTCCTCACCAACCTGCCACAGTACGCCGGCGTGGTAGGGGAGACCCACGTCCGGGATGGCGCGGAGGGCCGGCTGCTGTCCATGGTGGGCCCAGAACAGCTGCGGCGGATCCTGGAGCCGATGCTGTCCGAGCAGGAGTTCCTCTCGCCGCACGGTCTGCGGTCGGTCTCGCGCCGCCACCGCGATGCCCCGTTCGTGCTCGACTTGCCCGAGCTGCATGCATCAGTCGACTACGAACCCGCCGAGTCGACGAGCGGCCTGTTCGGCGGCAATTCCAACTGGCGCGGGCCGGTATGGTTCCCGGTCAACTACCTGATCATCGAGGCGATCGGGCGGTTCGCGCGATTCTTCGGAGACGATTTCGTCGTCGAACATCCGACCGGCTCGGGGGTGAAGCGGACGCTGGCCGAGGTGGCCGCGGACCTGAACGACCGGCTGATAAGCATCTTCCGCGACGACTCCGCCGGGCGCCGCCCAGTTTTCGGCTGCTACGAGCTGTTCCAGACTGATCCGCACTGGCACGACCAGCTGTGGTTTCACGAGTACTTCCACGGGGACACCGGAGCCGGGCTGGGAGCGTCGCACCAGACCGGTTGGACCGGCCTGGTCGCAGCCTGCCTGCTGCACCGCCCCGACCCCACCGCTGGCTAGCGATGGGGGTTTACCCCCGCTCGGAAATGGGGGTGCACTCCGCGGGTGGAGGGGTTTGCTCGATCGTTTCCGCATTGCTGAGCGCGCACCCTGGTGTCAGGCCACAGATCGTGACACCGACAAAGTCCGGGCCTCGACACCAGCGAGTGACAATGTCCAGCTACAAGTTCAACCATCACGACCACGGTCATCACTACGACCACGACTACCACTACGACTACTGCGACTACCAGTACGACTACTGCGACTACGACAAGTACTACAAGGAATACCACTACAAGCATGACTACGACCACCACCACGACAGCCAGCACGGCTCGCACCACATGGTCCACCACTGAATCCATTGACGGGAGTGGTTAACAGGACCTAATGAGGGAGTAGTCATGTCCACGCAGCAGGCGTCGAGTAGCGGTGTTCTCCGGGCAGCGGAGATTCTCGGTCTGACAATTGCCCAGGCTCACGAGGCCGAGCGAAACGATCTCGTCCACCGCCTTACGGATGCTCGGCGCCTGCTCGTGGACTCCCCCGTCACGGTTCATCTCGTCGGCGGTGCCAACCAGGGCAAAAGCTCTCTGATGGAGGCGCTGATTGGCAAGGTCGGCGCGGCTGGGCGCAACGAGGTAGCGATCGACACGCCGGCCGGGCAACTCGCCCTCGT
Source organism: Pseudonocardiaceae bacterium (assembly GCA_035640615.1). Lineage (GTDB taxonomy): Bacteria > Actinomycetota > Actinomycetes > Mycobacteriales > Pseudonocardiaceae. The sequence continues at coordinate 6,344 of DASQVU010000441.1, read as the reverse complement.
CGAGGCGACGGCGACGAATCAGGCGCATGCGGTGTTGTTTGTCTCCGACGCTTCGACTGACCTGACCCGCGCGGAGATAGAACGCTTGCGCACGATGCAGGATTCGTGCCCCACTATCATTTTCGTCCTCACCAAGATTGATGGGAATGCCCGGTGGCGTCAGGTTTTTGAGCGCGACAAGGCATTACTGAACGGTGCCTGGATCGGCGTCGAAGCCTTGGCGGTCTCGGCGACGCTGTGGGCCCAGGCTCAGCGAAGTGCTGATGAAGACTTGCGCGAATATCGGGTGTCGGCAAGGTGCTCGAAGCTCTGGCGCGAATCGCCGCTGATGCCGAGCGGACCCGCCTTCGCGCGGTGGCCAACCACACGTTGTTCGCACTGGACCAACTCGCCGAGATGCTGCAATTCCGCCGATCCCGGCAGCTACAACCCGGGCGGTCGGCTCAGGCCAGGGCCGCGGCCCGGCGTGCCGAGGAACGCCTGGACGACGTGCGCAGCAGTTCGGTGCGGTGGCAGAAGGTGCTTCGCGACAGCTTCGCCACAGTCACCTCGGACGTCGACTTCGATCTGCGCCAACGCATGCAGGCCGTCCTTTCCCAAGCGGCGCACACGATCGAACACGGCAATCCCGCCAGGAACTGGGAGGAGTTCGCCGGTTGGCTGCGCCAGCGGCTGACCTGCGAGGCCCGGGCGAACAACGACTTGGCGATCACGGCCAGCAGGACGGTCTCGCTGGAAGCCGCCAAGCACGTCGCGCCTGGCGAGATGCACATTATCGATCCTCCGCAGGCCACCATCGTGACTGACTTACCGACAGCCCTTACTGCTGATCAAGCGTTCGGTCGCTCGCGGATCGGCATCAGCGCCGTGGTGAACGTCGCGCTCCGCGCCTACATGGGATTTGTGATGTTCTACCTGCTCACCAGGTTGATCGAGCTGACCCTGCCGATGACCTTGTCGGTAATACCCACGCTGCTGATGGGCGGGCTCGCGGTCATCGAAGAGCGCAACCGCCGGGTGGAGAAGCGCCGGGAGCAGGCAAGCACCACGGTGCGCAGTTACATCACCGACTTCAGCATGCGGGTCACCAAAGAATCCCGCGACCTACTGCGCCAACTTGAGCAGGACGTGCGCGACGCCTACGCCGCGCGCAGCGAGCAGATGCAGCGGTCGCTGAGTGATACTCCCAACCTCTCCCAGCGCACGCTGAAAGAACTTGAGCAGTCTCCCATGCTGCTCAGGCAGATCGACACCGATCTTGCGCTACTCGCCGATCTGCGCGACCGGGCCAGCGCGATCATCCCCGCCGCTCTGCTGGCCTGACCCGATCTGGCCTACCCCGACATGGAGACGTATCGGGGTTAGCGGACCCGCTTGTACCCCGATATGTCTCCATATCGGGGTGCGAACGGGGTGCGAACCGTAACGCCCCGCACTAGCCGGTCCAGCCGGAGCCGACCTGCATGAGTAGCCGCTCGCAGGTCTGCACCAAAACCTCGGCAGCATCCCGGACGGCTCTGGTAGAGGCCGGATGGGACGCTCGGCGTTGCCAGCGTGCCAGCTGCTGCCAGCCGCCTGGTGGAGCTGCGCGATCTCGGCATCGGCCGGCAATGCACAGACGGGTGTGGCGCTGGCCCGGCTGCGGCAGGACTGCGTGCTGGCGAAAGAGGCGCTGTCGGTGGACACCGAGACGGTGGTCCCGGTGTTCTTACCCGGCCGGCACTTCGATGTGCGTATCACCCGCGCCGATTTTGAGGATCTGGTGCGAGCGCCGATCGAGTCCACTATTGGTGCGTTGTCGCGGACCATGGCTTCCGCGCAGGTAGAGCCTGCTGAGCTCAGCGCGGTGCTGCTGGTCGGCGGATCGTCGCGGATACCGCTGGTCGCGCGGATGGTCTCCGCCGAGCTGGGACGGCCCACGGTGGTCGACACCCACCCGAAATACGCCGTGGCACTGGGTGCCGCCGCCCTCGCCGACGAGGCAGCCTCAACTGCCACGCGTCCGGCAAACACCGCAGCCGGCACCCGGGCCGTGGATGATCTGGCCAGCTCGATCCCGGCGCAGCGCAGGACGCGGCGCGAACCGATGGTCACCGCGGCAGATGGCTCACGCAACGCTGGGGGTACGGCAGCTGTCATGAAGCCTGCCGTGGCGGCGCAACCCCGCCCTGGGCAGCTCCCTGTGTCGGGTGGCATCCCGGTGGTGACTAACGGCCATGCCGGGTCGGAAGCGCCGCCGGCCCAGCCGGCTACGCGGATCCCACCGGACAGGCCCGGCCCTGCCGATATCCCTGCCGTCACGTCATCTGAGCCGCCGGCTTCGGGTGTCGTGACCGCTTTTGGCCGCCGGGGGCGGCTGCTGCTGGGGGCGGGGCATTGACGGCAGTCCTGGCGATCGTCCTGGCGATCGTCCTGGCGATCGTGTTGAGTTACGACTGGACGTCGCCGTCCCGCGGCGCTTCGTCAGCGCAACCTGCACCCGCCACAGCGCCGGCCACCATTGGACCAGAGGTCGCCATACCGGCTCTCGGTACCCCTATCCAGGTCGGCAAGACACCGGACTTCGTCGCGGTGTCCCCGAACGGTCGGCACCCTACGTCGCCAACCGGGATGCTCAGCTCGTCTCCGTCGTCGACACGGCGATCAACCAGGTCACCGCGACGATACCGACTCCGGCCGGTCCGCCGCAGTTCCTGGCATTCGCGCCGGATGGCCGCAAGCTCTACGTCACCATCTTCAACGATGAGCGGACGATCCACACCATCGACGTGATCGACACCGCATCGAACACGGTGATTGCCACGATTCCACAGCCTGCGCGCCCATTCCTACCAGCGATCACTTCCGATGGAAAACGACTTTTCGTCCCGAATCACGATATCGCTGCGGTATCGGTGATCGACACCGACTCCAATAAGGTCATTGCACAGATCAAGGTTGCACCCAACCCGCATTGGGTGGCTTTCTCGCCGGACGGCAGCCGCGCCTACACCGCCAACCACGAGTCCAACCTGGTGTCGGTGATCGATGTCCCCACCCTGACGGTTCTCGGCACCATTCCGGTCGGCATGAGCCCGCCTAGCATCGCGGTGCACCCCAGCCTCCCGCTGGCCGCCAACGTCAACTACGACGCCGGTACCGTGACCGTGATCGACACCTCCACTGATAAGGTCACTGCGACCATCCGGGTAGGGGACAACCCGCAAGACATCGTCTGGGCCCCGGACGGCCGGTTCGCCTACGTGGTGAACGAGGGCAGCAATAGCGTGTCGGTGATCGATGCCCGGACCAACCAGGTCACCGCGACCATCCCCACCGGCACCGGTCCGACCAGCGTCGCGGTACTGCCCAACGGCCGCCACCCTATATCAGCAACCTCGGCAGCGGGACGCTCACCGTGCTGGAACTCGCTGGCTGATCCGCGCGAGTCGAACCTTGCAGGGTGATGCGGACGGCCCTGCCGCCGTGGACCTGCAACGCTGTGGGCAATCAACCGGCGGGGTGACGAGGGTCTACGGTGGATAGCAAACGATCAGCGAAGGAGATAGGCCAATGCTTGTAGACGAGGCCCGTAGAATCGCCGCCGCGGTCGAGGAACGCCTCAACGCCAGCGGCTGCCAGGGAGCCAAGGCCACGGTCAAGAAAGATGAGGTAAGCCCCAAGTCCGTCCCAGCCGGCGCCGGACGCCCCACCTTCATCAGCTACTTCATTGAGATCAACGACGGCTCTCGGGTGGCTGAGCTGACCTTGGGCCAGGCAGCGGGGCTGATCGACGATATCGAACCGGGTTGGAACTCGGACCAGCTTTTCGAAGCGATACGCGCCATGGACGTGCCCATCCAGGAACACCGTACCGGCGAATGATTGTGCGCCCGCATTGTTCGCTTGGCTCGAGCAAATAGCGGCTAACCCCAGCTGGATCTATTCTGAGTGTACCGGGGATCTGAGGATGCCATGCTCACCGACCATACGACGCTTACCCAGTTCCTCATCGAGGACCGGCGCCGCTATCCGGGCGCGACCGGGGAACTGGACTCGCTCATCCTCGACGTCGCGCTCGCCTGCAAAGCGATCGCGAAGCGGGTGGCGTACGGTGCACTCGATCCCGCGGCGACGGCTGCCATCCTGACGGGGGCGCGACGGGATACCCGGCAGAACCTCGACCTGGTCGCCAACGACCTCTTCCTGCGTGCCAATGAGTGGGGCGGCCTGGTCTGCGGGATGGTGTCCGCAGAGTTGGCGGCGCCACATCAGATTCCGGAGCGCTACCCGCGGGGCAAGTACCTGTTGGCGTTCGACCCGCTCGACGGTTCGTCGAACATCGACGTGAACTTGTCGGTCGGCAGCATCTTCTCGATCCTGCGGGCCCTGAACCCAGGCGCACCCGTGGCCACGGAAGACTTCCTGCAGCCCGGGTCGCAGCAGGTCTGCGCGGGATACGCGATCTACGGCCCGTCGACGATGATTGTTTTGACGATCGGTACCGGTGTGCACGGGTTCACGCTGGAACCGCAAGTCGGCGAATTCATTCTGACTCATCCGGACATCCAGCTTCCGCCCGCTGGGCGTGAGTTCGCAATCAACGCGTCGAACAGCCGATTCTGGGAACCGGCGGTGACCCGCTATGTCGACGAGTGTCTCGCCGGCCGCACCGGCCCTCGCGGCAAGGACTTCACCATGCGCTGGGTCGCCTCGCTCGTCGCGGAGACGCACCGCATCCTTACCCGCGGCGGTGTATTTCTCTCCCCGCGCGATTCCAAGGATCCGGACAAGCAGGGTCAGCTGCGCCTACTTTATGAGGTCAATCCGGTGGCCTTCATCATCGAGCAGGCGGGTGGACTCGCAAGCACTGGACGTGGGCGGGTTCTCGACATCACCCCGGAGGATCTGCATCAGCGCATCGCATTCATCTTCGGCGCGCGCGAGGAAGTAGAGCGCATCGAGCGATACCACCGTGACCATAACCTGCTCGCCGACAGCGCACCGCTCTACGGCACGCGCGGCCTGTTCCGCACCAACGGTTGAGCGCAAGGGGGCAAGCATGTCAGCCAGGCATCCGATCATCGCCATCACCGGCTCCTCGGGCGCCGGAACGACTTTGGTGATGCGTACCTTCGAGCAGATCTTCCGGCGTGAGCACGTGAATGCCGCACTCATCGAGGGCGACAGCTTCCACCGATACGACCGCACCGAGATGAAGGCGCAGATGGCGGAGGCCCACGAGCGCGGCGACCACTCGTTCAGCCATTTCGGTCCAGAGGCCAACCTGTTCGAGGAGCTCGAGGAGCTGTTCCGGGAGTACGGCGAAAGTGGCGGCGGCCGGGTGCGCAAGTACTTGCATGACGACGAGGAAGCGGAGCCCTACGGGCAGCCTCCCGGCACCTTCACACCCTGGGAAGACCTGCCCGCCGACACGGATCTACTGTTCTACGAAGGTCTCCACGGAGCGGTGGTGACCGACAAGGTTGACATCGCGCAGCATGTGGACTTGCGGATCGGCGTCGTTCCGGTGATCAACTTGGAGTGGATCCAGAAGTTGCACCGCGACAAGGCGACGCGGGGTTACTCCACCGGGGCGGTAACGGATACGATCTTGCGCCGCATGCCCGACTATGTGAACTGCATCTGCCCGCAATTTTCGCGCACGCATGTCAACTTCCAGCGGGTACCGATTGTGGACACATCCAATCCGTTCATTGCCCGCACGATTCCGACGCTGGACGAATCGATGCTCGTCATCCGGTTCGCCGATCCGCGGGGCATCGACTTCTCCTACCTTATTTCAATGCTGCACGACTCGTTTATGTCACGAGCGAACACCATCGTCTGCCCCGGCGGCAAGATGGATCTAGCAATGCAGCTCATCTTCACGCCGATGATTTGGAGGCTGATGGAGCGGCGCAAGCAGGCGCTCGGACATTAAGAGGATGTTGACTTAGGACGCCGCCTCCAGATCCGTTTCGATCTCCTCCAGGATTCCGCGGCGCCGGCGCGCGGCGATGAACAGCCAGGCGCCTCCCAGTGCCATGTAGGTCAGGAAGATGTAGGGGAATAAATCCAGCGGGTAGGCGGGCAAGGGATAGAAGCTACCGATGGTGGGCACGAGCAGGAACACGAAGGCGAGCACTGCCACCGCCACGTTGGTGGGTTTGAGCTCTCCAAGCTTGTGCAGGTGGACGGGGGCGGCTACGGACACCATGAAGTAGGCAAGCAGGAAGCCGAACGCGGCCAACGTGCCGGCGTCGTTGAAGACGGTCAGCACATCGGATTGGCTGGCCCACACGGCAGGAACTGCGACCATTAGCAAGATATAGGCGCTCAGCGCGGCGGCTTGGGTCGCGTTC
>DASQVU010000440.1:0-26545 GCA_035640615.1 Pseudonocardiaceae bacterium | reverse complement strand
ATCTGGCGCGCCCGGCCGACCTGGAATGGGTGTTACGCATGCGCCTGGCGCTACCCGGGGTGGGAGCTGAAGAACTCGTCGAGCTGGGGCACACGCTCGGCGGGCTGGGTCACTTCCTCGACGGCGCCAAGTTCCTCGAATCGCAGATCCCCAAGTGGCCACAATATGCCGAGCTGCTCGAATACACCGCTCGCAGCCTGCGGGCCCAGCTCAACTGAACGATTACTCGTCCCGTTCGCCCGGCCAAGGTGCATAAGCATCCGTGAGACCCTCCGCGAGGGCCCTGGGAGGTGCACAAGCATCCATAAGTCCAGGTAGGCGCGGTCAGCGCCGGGCGCTGTGCGCGTCGGCGGCCCATCGCCGCGCGGACGCGCAGAACAGCAACACCAGCACGGCGACACAGAACGCGCCGGCTGGAACTCCATAGGCCGGTCGGGACGACGGCCCGGTGGCATACCAGCAGGCTCCGAGCAACAAGAGTTGAGCGACGATAGCCGGCGTGCGGGCACCGTGCCGCCCCCGCACCAGATTCACGCCGACGGCAAGCAAGATCACACCGAAACCGAGGAACCAGGCCGCGGTAGCTCCAATCGGGACCGGACCGGTGGACCCGCGTACCGCTGCGATGAGCAACCAACCTCCGGCCGCTACCCCGACCAAGCCCTGGAGCACCACCAGCATGCCGGCAGCCCGGACCGGACGTGGCACGTTGGGTCCCGCGGCGTTCATGCCGCCTCCGCGGGACCGAGTACGTCGGCGGTGTTCATGCCGCCTCCCCGGGACCGAGTATGTCGGCGGTGCTCATGCCGCCTCCGCGGGACCGAGTACGTCGGCGGTGCTCATTAGCAGCAGGTTAGCCGCCGCCCGCAGTCATCTGCTGAGCCGGCTCCGATCACCGGCTGCGATGGAAGAAGTAGGCCGAAACGTTTCGGTGGGTGCGCTCGTTATGTGCATTAGGGCCAGCTGCCAGGGAGCTTCCGACCAGGCCGGTCGGCGGGTTAACTGGCGGCTCATCGAGGTGATCATATCTCGGTGGCCGAGCGGAGCGGGTAGTGGCGATCAAGCTGCCGTTACGCACAGCTACGTCCGAATGGTGCTTGGAGAATAGGTTTCGCAGGTGGTCGGTGGTTCGGTCAGCGGGTACTCAAGGGTGAATTGACTCACTGCATCCTTAGGTACCTCTTGACATCGCCGATGATTGTGAAATCATTCACAAGCCCAAATGACAGACGACGACCAGCGCTGGGACATCGCAGTCCACCAGCGCGATCGACGAGGAGCAAGCACGATGGACTGGCGCCACCGCGCGGCCTGCCGAGACGAGGACCCCGAGCTGTTCTTCCCTGTGGGAACCAGCGGCCCCGCTCTGTTGCAGATCACCGAGGCGAAGGCCGTCTGCCGCCGCTGCCCGGTTAATGCTGAGTGCCTTAATTGGGCACTCGCCTCCGGACAGGATGCTGGCGTGTGGGGCGGTATGAGCGAGGACGAGCGACGTGCCCTCAAGCGGCGCAATGCTCGCACCGGGGCCCGTAACGGCGTCTGATCCGCGTACTAAGCACGACCAACGAAAGGCCTGGCACGCATTGGTGCCAGGCCTTTCGTCATAGGCCACATCTCGTTGGCGGCAACCAACAACATCAACAGCCCAAAAATCAACGGCGCATTGTCAGGGGCAAACTCAGCACTGCCACGGTGCCGCGGGGACGCCCGCGCTGCAATTCAAGCGATCCTTGCAGCTCCGAACCCACGAGGGTACGAACGATCTGCAAACCCAGCCGCTCGACCCGAGCCAGCGAGAAGTCTGTCGGAAGCCCGCGGCCGTCGTCCGAAACGATGACTTCCAGCGCTCCGGCCGACCGCTCAGCGCGGAGCACCACCTCGCCGCTGCTGCCCGGCTCGAATGCGTGCTCCAGCGCGTTCTGCACCAGCTCGGTGAGCACCATCACCAGCGGCATGGCGAGCTCAGCGGCCAGGATCCCGAACGCGCCTTCCCGGCGCACCACAACCTGGCTCTCTTCCCCCGACACCTCAGCAACCATGGCAAGCACCTTGTCCACGACCTCGTCGATGTCCACCCGCTCGTCCAAAGACATCGACAACGTCTCGTGCACCATGGCAATGGAGGCCACCCGACGCACCGACTCCTGCAGGGCTTGGCGCGCTTCGACGTTCGCCGTGCGCCGGGACTGCAGGCGCAACAGCGCCGCCACTGTCTGCAGGTTGTTCTTCACCCGGTGGTGTATTTCCCGGATAGTGGCGTCCTTGGACAGCAGTGCACGGTCCCGGCTGCGCAGCTCCGTCACGTCGCGCACGAGCACCAGCGCGCCGGCAGGCGCTCCGCGCGGTCGCAATGGCAGCGCCCGGAACAGCATCGTGGCCCCGGCCGCGTCGGCCTCGATCCGGGGGCTGGCGCTGCCCTGGATCGCGCCGAGGATGCGCTGAGCTACTTCCGCGCCGTCGAACGGGTCGCCGATGAGTCTGCGGGTCAATGGGGCGAGCCGCTCGCCCCGCAGCTCGGCGGCGTGCCCCATGCGGTGATAGGCCGACAGGGCGTTGGGACTTGCATAGATCACGATGCCCTGGGGATCGACCCGGAGCAGACCATCTCCCGCTCGCGGCCCACCGTGCAGGTCCGGGGTGGTGTCACCGTCCGGGAAGGTGCCATCGGCGAGCATCTGGCACAGGTCGGCGGCAATCCCGAGGTAGGCGATCTCTAACGGGCTGGGCACCCGGGGAACCGCCAGGTTCGCTTCCCGTCCGAGCACGGCGATCGACCGCTCACCCAGCCGTACTGGCACCACCTCGCGGCGCACCGGAACGCCGAGCTCCCAGGAGGGCTGGTCTTCCCGCAGGATACTGCCGTGCAGCAACGCTTCGCGCAGCCGCGGACGCTCGGTCTCGCCAGCACGCTTCCCGACCACGTCCTCGGAATGAACGGTAGGACCGGTGGTCGGCCGGACGTGGGCCACGCAGAGGAAGTCCTCTGGCTGATCAGCGGCTCCCAGCGGGACCCACATCAATAGATCGGCGAAGGCTAGATCGGCGAGCAGCTGCCACTCGGCGACGATCCGTTGCAGGTGACCCACTGCTGCGCCGGGCAATTGGGTGTGCCGGGCAAGTAACTCACTCAGCGTCGACATTGCGGCTCACTACCCCCGCCGCCTGATCCACTCGTCAGGGACGTTACTCAACCACCGCGATCAGGTCGCCCTGCTGCACAACGTCACCCTCCGAGACCGCTAGCTTTGCGACCGTTCCGTCCACCTCGGATACCACGGGGATCTCCATCTTCATCGATTCTAAGATCACCAACGTGTCCCCGTCGGACACTGCATCGCCCTCGGCGACCACGATTTTCCACACGTTGGCCACCATTTCGGCCCGGATCTCCTCAGTCATGGATCGCCCTCCTTGACGCTGTGCCCTGGTCATCCAACCACGCCTGGGCTACCCACTCCGGGAACGCAGTCACAGCGCACCATGACACACTCGGGTACAACCGCCATCTTCGAACGTCACCACGGAAAGGCAGGCGACCGTGTCCAAGAAAGGCCGCAAGAAGCGCAGCCGCAGGAAGAACACCGCCAACCACGGCAAGCGGCCAAACACCTGACATGCTGCTGCGGGCCCGCCGGCGCGGCTGGCGGGCCAGCAGCGCGGCTCACCGCTCGGTTGTCAGCCAGGCCTGCGACTCGACGGTGCGGGACACCTCCACGATGGTGCCGTCTTCGGCTTGCTGGACGGTCACTTCCGCCCCGAGGACGGCCTGCCGCATCATGATCGCCCGGATGGACTCGCGCAGCCGTTGTTTGAGCGCGTCGGGTGCATGATCACCGCCGCACTTTCGGGCCAGCAACGCCTTCAGGTGCTCCTCAAGGCCGTACTCCTCCAAGCACGGGCTGCATTCGTCCAGATGGCGCTGTAGCAATTCCCGCCGTTCGCGGTTGCACTCGTGGTCCAGAAATAGCCACAGCTCGGCGAGTACTTGGTGACAGTCGGTCTCGTGCGGCTTTCCGCAGCTCATGACGCGACCTCCGCGTCGCGTAGGAAGCCGCGCTCGCGGGCCACCCCGGTGAGCATGTCACGCAGTTGCTTACGCCCTCGGTGTAGCCGCGACATCACAGTCCCGATCGGGGTGCCCATGATCTCGGCGATCTCCTTGTATGCGAAGCCCTCAACGTCGGCCAGGTAGACGGCCATCCGGAAGTCCTCCGCCAGCTGGCTCAAGGCCTCCTTGACGTCAGAGTCGGGCAGCCGGTCCAGCGCGTCCATTTCTGCCGACCGCAGACCCGACGAGGTATGTTGCGCAGCCTGCGCGAGCTGCCAGTCGGTGATCTCCTCAGAGGGTTGCGCCACCGGCTGACGCTGCCGCTTGCGGTACCCGTTGATGTAAGTGTTGGTGAGGATACGGTAAAGCCAGGCCCGCAGATTGGTGCCCGCGCGAAATGAGTCGAACGCGCCGTAGGCGCGCAGGTAGGTCTCCTGAACGAGGTCCTCGGCGTCGGCCGGATTGCGGGTCATCCGCAACGCGGCCGCATAGAGCTGGTCCAGCAGGGGCATCGCGTCGCGCTCGAAGCGCGCAGTACGCTGCTCAGGCGTCTCGACCGCGTCAGTTCGATCGTCGACGCTCTCCTCGGTGATGGGCCCGGCGGGGTTCGGCTGAAGCTGACCAGACCGGGCGGACTCGGCGCTGTCGGTTGACATCAGTCCGACCACCCCCATGTCCAGGTCTGCATTACTGGTCGAGGGTACGCGCCAAGCGAAGGTAGAGCCCAACGACGTAAGTTGGGTCTGGCGGCATTGTTGGGCGGTCGCTACCACGGCCCGAGTAACGCCCTGCCCGGCGCACACATTCCGCGGTGGGCTCACCGGTCAGGGCCTGCAGATCTTGCCTCTAAGCTGGGTCGCCATGGCAGGGCAGAGCACGCCCGCGACGACGCTGCTGGACCGCTGCGGCGTGAGCTACCGGCTGCACAGCTATCCCGTCGACGAGCGCGCTGACTCCTACGGGGCGGAGGCGGCCGCAGCGCTGGGGCTGGCACCTCAGCGGGTGTTCAAGACTTTGATCACTCAGGTGGACGGGCGGCTGGTCGTCGCCGTCGTCCCGATCAGCGCCCAGCTCGACCTGCGGGCGCTCGCCGCGGTGCTAGGCGCCAAGAAAGCCAAGATGGCGCCGGCTGCCGATGCTGAACGGGCCACTGGGTACGTCACCGGTGGCATCGCTGCGCTCGGTCACCGAAAGCGGCTGCCCGTCGTGATCGACATCTCGGTGCAGCAGTTCGAGACGGTCTTCTGCAGCGCCGGCCGGCGCGGGTTGCAACTCGAACTGGCTCCTGACGAACTGGTGCGGGCGACCAACGCCACGGTCGCGCTGGTCGCCGCGTGAGTGCGTAACGGTGTTATAGCACCGTTACGCACTCACGCGGCTTAGCCAAGCCCCGACCGTGCGTTCCAGGGCTTCGAGGTCGGCCTTGAGCGAGTGATCTCCAGGCAACAGCACAACGTCACGGCCTGCTGTAGGTCCGGGCCGGGCTGCGGGACGGCCGAAGGGATCACGCTCGCCTTGCACGACGAGCACCGGCACGGTCACTTCATCCAACTCCGCCATCCGGCTTCGATCGGGGCGCCCGGGCGGGTGGACCGGAAATGCCAGACACAGCACCGCTGCGGCATCCCCCGACGCCGCGGTGCGGCAGGCCACCCTAGCCCCCGAAGAACGGCCCCCGAAGATCAGGGGCAGGCCGGCGAACACCCCCTCTGCCAGGTGCCGGCTGACCGCCAGCCAGGCCGTATCCAGCTGCCGGGCCGGCGCCGGAGTACGCCGGCCCGCGACCCGGTAGGGCTGGGTGATCAGCGCTACATGTACCCCGACCGCGGTCGCCGCCCTGGTGCTGGCGGCGAGGTCGGGTGCGCTGGTCGACCCGCCTGCCCCGTGGCCGAGCAGCAGCGCGGCACGACCTTGCTGCGCGCACCGCAGCGCGACCTCGGCGGGGCCGTGCGGTGTTGGAATGATCAGCCCTGTCACCTGACCTGGTCCAAGTCCAGCAGGGCGGGTTGCTCCGGCTCCAGGCGTTTGACAAGCTCAGGACCGCCGTGACGGACGTCGTTGACGGCCTGGGAGACCGGCCGCAGCTCCAGCGCCTGCACCAGTTCCTCGGATGGCGGCGCCAGCAACTCGGTGAGCAGCCCACCGGCATCCTCCGAATCGGGATCCAGCCAGGCCTGCCATGCCTGCGCCGGCAGGAACAGCGGCATCCGGTCGTGGATTTCCCGCAGCGGACCCACCGCGTCGGTGGTCAGCACCGCGCAGGTAACCAGTGGCGGTGCGGCGGCATCTGGACCGCCACGCCAGGCAGACCACAGGCCGGCTAGCGCGAGCGTGGAGCCATCCGCCGGAGCGATGAAGAACGGCTGCTTGTGAGTGCCGGTGCGCTGCCACTCGTACCAGCCATCAGCCGGCAGCAGGCAGCGCCGCCGCACGATCGCATCCCGGAATGCGGGTTTGGTGGTCGCGCTATCTGCCCGAGCATTGATCAGCCGAGATCCGATACTTGGATCCTTGGCCCAGTGCGGCACCAGTCCCCAGCGCATGACCCGGATGCTGCGCACCGTCCGGTCCGGCTCAGGGTTTCCTTCCGGGTCGCGCGGGTGGCGGGTCACCACCGAAAGCACTGGCTTGGTGGGCGCGACGTTGTAGTCAGCACCGGGCGCCGCACCGTCGGTGGCGTCAACAGCATCGAATTCGACCGCTAACGTCGCGGGATTTTTGGTCGAGGCGTACCTGCCGCACATAGCCTCATCGTGGCATGGCGACCTGCGCAATGATGTCGCCATGACCATCTCGACCCAGCTGCGGTGGGCCGCGCCGCTGGCCACCGGACCAGTGCGAGCCACCGTCACCGTCCCGGGATCGAAGTCGATCACCAACCGGGCGCTGTTGCTCACCGCGCTGGCCGGTACCGGCGGCACTGTCCGCGGCGCGCTGCGTAGCCGGGATACCGATCTGATGGCTGGTGCGCTGCGCGCTCTGGGCGTACCGGTAACCAGCCATCGAGACGAGTTCCACGTCGCCGCGCACAGCGGGCTGCGCGGGGCCACCACCGTGGACTGCGGGTTGGCGGGCACGGTGATGCGTTTCGTGCCGCCGCTGGCGGCGTTGGCGGCGGGTCCGATCCGTTTCGACGGCGACGAGCGGGCCCGGCAGCGGCCGATGGGCGTGATGCTAGGGGCACTGCGCGCCTTGGGCTGCCGTGTCACGGGTGACTCGTTGCCCTTCGTGCTGCACGGCTCCGGCCGGCTGCCCGGCGGTGTGGTGCGCATCGATGCATCGGAGTCATCACAGTTCGTCTCCGGATTACTGCTCTCCGCAGCGGGATACGACGCCGGGATCACCCTCCGTCATGACGGGCCCCCGGTGCCCTCCCGGCCGCACATCGAGATGACGGTGCAGATGCTGGCCGACCGTGGCGTCAAGGTCGACACCGACGGGGCGACCTGGTGGCAGGTGGCTCACGGCGCTGTTGCCGGCGGCGACTATCACGTCGAGCCGGACCTATCTAACGCGACGGTGTTCCTGGCGGCCGCCGCGGTCACCGGCGGCCAGATCACCGTGCCGGGCTGGCCACGACGCACTACCCAGGCGGGTGACGCGATCCGCCCGTTGCTGGCTCAGATGGGGTGCCGCGTCGAGCTGCACGAGCAGGGGCTGACCGTGTCAGGTCCGGATCGGCTGCGCGGTGTGGACGCCGATCTGCACGACATCGGGGAGCTCACCCCGACCGTGGCGGCACTGGCGGCGCTGTCCTGCAGCCCGTCGACGCTGCGCGGGATCGCTCACCTGCGCGGGCACGAGACCGACCGGCTGGCCGCGTTGGCCACCGAGATCGGCGCGCTGGGCGGCGATGTCCGGGAGATTCCCGATGGCCTGGAGATCCGTCCCCGGCCGTTGCGGGGTGATCCAACCCGTCCGTGGGGTGCCTACGCCGATCACCGGATGGCGACCGCAGGCGCGATCCTCGGCCTGGTGGTGCCGGGAATTGCGGTTGACGACATCGCCGCGACGAGAAAGACCCTGCCCGAGTTCCCGGCGAGTTGGGCGACGATGCTGGCAGGTGGTGACGGCTGAGCCGGCCCAGGAGCGCCCCCCGGCGCGCGCAGAGCCTCGACGAGTCCGACGTTCGAGTCCGGCCTGGGCGAAGCGGTTCCCGGCCCCGCACCAAGCGCCGTCCCGAGCATGCGGATGCGACGGCCGCAATGGTCGTCGCGGTAGATCGCGGCCGGTGGACCTGCGCCCCTGACGGTGACCCGGCGACGCGGGTGACGGCGATGCGCGCCCGGGAGCTAGGGCGCACCCCGGTGGTGGTGGGCGACCAGGTCGGCCTCGTCGGCGATGTCAGCGGCGCGCCGGACGCGCTCGCCCGGATCATCCGTGTCGACGAGCGCACTAGCGTGCTGCGCCGTACCGCTGACGACACCGACCCCTACGAGCGGATCGTGGTGGCCAACGCCGAGCAGCTGCTGATTGTGGCTTCGCTGGCCGACCCCCCGCCTCGGTTCGGGCTGATCGATCGGTGCCTGGTGGCTGCCTATACCGGTGGCCTGGAACCGGTGCTGTGCCTGACGAAACGCGATCTCGCTACCCCGGATGCGGTCCTGGAGCGCTACGCCGCGCTGGAGTTGCCGGTGCTGGTGACGAGCCCGCAGATCGGTGTGGACGCGGTGCGCTCGCGGCTGGCGGGCCGGGTATCGGCCCTGGTCGGACACTCCGGCGTGGGCAAATCGACGTTGGTGAACCGGCTGGTGCCGGACGCGTCCCGGGCCACCGCCGCGGTCAGTGGGGTGGGCAAGGGGCGGCACACCTCGAGCTCGGCGGTGGCGCTGCCACTACCGGGCGGCGGGTGGGTGGTGGACACCCCCGGGATCCGCTCGTTCGGGCTGGCCCATGTGACGCCGGACGACGTGGTACGCGCTTTCGGCGACCTGGCCGAGGCGATCGCGGACTGCCCTCGCGGGTGCACCCATCTCGGGCCGCCCGCGGACCCGGAGTGCGCCCTGGATGACCTCGAGGGGGCGGCCTACCGGCGGGCGATGTCCGTGCGGCGCCTGCTCGCTGCGCTCGCCGAGTCGGGTTGATCGCCGGCCGGGCAACTGGCACCGTCGGGTGGTGCTCGTCGACGTGACCATCACCTATTTGGAGATGACCAGCCCTCGCCAACTCGTGGCGGGCAAGTTGCCGCCGGCTGAGATCGTGCTGGACCGCGTCGACGCGACCGCGCTGGCCCTGATCCGCTCGACCCACGACCGGATCGCAGCACCGCATCATTGGTCCAGCCTGGGATGGTCCGAACAGCAGTGGTTGAACTTGCTGTCGCGTCCCGGCATCCGGTGCTGGATCGCTCGGGTCGGCGCCGACATCATCGGCATGATCTTGATGGAGCAGCGTGCGAAGGGCGATGTGGAGATCGCCAAGTTCGGGTTGGTGCCGGAATGGGTCGGTCGAGGTTTCGGTGGCCACCTGCTGACCGTGGCTACCCGCCTGGCCTGGAACCTCGCCGCGGTCGACCGGGTGTTCCTGGGT
This sequence comes from Pseudonocardiaceae bacterium, assembly GCA_035640615.1. Classification (GTDB taxonomy): domain Bacteria; phylum Actinomycetota; class Actinomycetes; order Mycobacteriales; family Pseudonocardiaceae. Next base: position 16,968 of record DASQVU010000440.1, on the reverse strand, counting down.
ACCACGTCGCTCGACCATCCCCATGCCCTGAGCAACTACCGCAGCCGTGGGTTTCGCCCATTTCGCGTCGAGCACACGCCACGACAGGTATGACAGGTATGACATGGCGCTATCCGATCATGTGTGGATAGATGTGGTCGGTTGGCGGGTCGAAGGCTTCCTTGATGGCGCGGGGACTGGTCCAGCGGAGCAGGTTGAACAGCGAGCCGGCCTTGTCATTGGTGCCCGACGCGCGAGACCCGCCGAAGGGCTGACGACCCACGATCGCACCCGTCGGCTTGTCGTTGACATAGAAGTTGCCCGCTGCGAAGCGCAGCGTCTGGAGGGCTTGCCCGATCGCCTGCCGATCGGTGGCGAAGACCGCACCGGTCAAGGCGTACGGGCCGGTGGAGTCGATCAGGTCGAGGATGGCCGGGTAGTCGCCGTCGGGGTAGACGTGCACGGCCAGGATGGGTCCGAAGTACTCCGTGGTGAACACCTCGTGCTTGGGGTCGCCGGTGAGCAGCACCGTGGGCTGTACGAACCAGCCCTGCGTGTCGTCGCAGCCGCCGCCGGCGAGAACCTCGATCGATGGATCGGTGGCGACTCTGGCGAGCAGGTCGCGGTGCTTGGCGAAAGCTCGGGCGTCGATCACTGCGCCGCCGAAGTAGGTCAGGTCGGCGACGTCGCCGTAGCTGATCGTCCGCGTGGTATCGAGAAGCTGTTCTCGCAGGCCGCTGTCCCATAGCGAGCGAGCGAGGTAAGCCCGGGAGACCGCGGAGCACTTCTGTCCCTGGTACTCGAATGCTCCTCGGACCAGCGCGGTGGTCACCTCGGCCGGATTGGCCGAGGGATGCGCCACCAGGTAGTTCTTTCCGCCGGTCTCCCCCACTATGCGCGGGTAGCTACGGTAGCTGTCCAGGTGATCGGTGATAATGCGCCAGAGCTTCTTGAAGGTCGTGGTCGAGCCGGTGAAGTGCAGTCCGGCGAAGTCCGGATCTGCCAGCGCGACCTGGCTGACCGCCGCTCCGTCGCCGGTAACCAGGTTGATCACACCTGGCGGCAGCCCAGCAGCCTCGAGTAGCCGCATCGTGTAGTGCGCGGAAAGCTGCTGGGTGGGAGTCGGTTTCCAGACCACCGTATTGCCCATCAGCGCAGGCGCGGTCGGCAGGTTGGCGGCGATCGCGGTGAAGTTGAATGGGGTGATCGCGGTGACGAATCCGTCCAGCGGGCGGTAGTCCATCCGGTTCCACTCGCCGGGTACCGAACTCGGCTGCTGTTCGAGGATGTGACGGGCGTAGTGCACGTTGAACCGCCAGAAGTCGATCAGTTCGCAAGCAGCGTCAATCTCGGCTTGCTGCACCGATTTCGACTGTCCGAGCATGGTGGCGGCGTTGAGTGTGTCGCGCCACGATCCGGCCGCGAGGTCTGCGGCGCGCAGCAGGATCGCCGCCCGCTCGTCGAACGGCAGCTCCCGCCAGGCCGGGGCGGTTTGTGTCGCGACGCGAACCGCATCGCTGACATCAGCCGGGGTGGCCTGGGCGCTGGTGCCCAGCACGTGGGCGTGCCGGTGCGGGGCGACCACGTTGAACGGCTGGCCTGCGGCCATCCGCTGCGCGCCGCCGATCGTCATGGTCAGCTCGGACCGTTGTGCGCTCAGCTCGGCCAGCGTGCGGATCAGTGACTGACGCTCATGCGAGCGTGGTGCGTAGCTTCGGACTGGTTCATTGCGCGGGGCTGGAGTAGACGTGATCGCGTCCATCGGGGATCTCCCTCCTTTCCCCAAGCCCGGCGTGTCGGGCTCTCCTGTCCAGTGTGTCGCGCCCTGGCGCTCGGTGTGTCGCGCCCGCGTGCCCGGTGTGTCAGTCGGCCGCGTGCCCGGTGTGTCAGTCGGCCGCCAAGCACGAGAACAGGACACCAGCACGAGAACAGGACACCAGGCGCGAGAACGCGACACACCGGACATCAGAGCGCGACACACCGAGCACGGAGGCGTGACACGCCCAGGAAGAGGGAAAGGAGGAGGGTCAGAGAAGCTCAAGGAGGAAGGGGATCTCCTGGGTGGCGTACCAAGCCATCTCGTGGTCCTCGGCGTCGCCGAGGGTGAATTCGGCGTCCGGATCACCAAGGTCCGCAGCATCCACCACCGCCGCCGCGGCACGCACCGCATCCTGCGCCTCCGCCAGATCGACATGCACGGCGGCAACTGCAGACAGCGGTACCGGACCAACGACCGTGACCGCAGCATCGTGAAGATCAGGGCCTAACCGCACCTGCTCGACGTCGGCGGCGACGACCACGCGCCGCGGTAGCACTGACGAGGTGCGTAGTTCAGCGGCCAGCAGACGCAGGGAGGCCCGGGCCGCCTCGTTCATCGCCGCATACTCCAGTTCCTCGGTGTCCCCAGTGGCGTAGGACTCCCGAAACGCCGGGGTTACGGCGAAGGCGGTGCCGCCGACCGGTACCAGCTCCCCGGGCTCGAAGAGCGTGCGCAGCATCGCGAGCGTGGCGGGGATGTAGACCCTCATGGGCGAAACGCCGCCCCCCTCTGCCGGGCCCTTCACGGGTGAGAACAACGGCCAAGACTAGATCACCACCGGCCGCGACGTCCGTGGATGTCGGCATACCCTCAATGCGTGCATCCTCCGGATGGTCCGCCAGGTGGCCCAGCTAGCCAGCAAGCCGCCAGCCCGCGAGACGTCTTCATCACCGTCTACGGCCGCAAACCGGTGCTGGAAGTCCTGCTCGACCCGGCGCTGACCGTCGAGAAGGTGATCATGGCGACGCACGCGCGCGGCGACACCGTCACGAAGATCCTCGACGCCGCGGCGCGCCGACAAGTGCCCGTGCAGCAGGCGTCGGCGCACCGGGTCAAGGTGCTCGCCGGCAATGGCCGGCATGACCAGGGTGTGCTGGCCGACGTGGTGGCGCCTCGGATGCGGTCGCTGGAAAGCGGTATACCGGCGCTGGGTAGCCCGGCGGCGGTGCTGGTACTCGACGCGATCACTAATCCGGCCAACGTGGGCATGATCCTGCGCACCGCGACGGCCGCGGGCCTCGATGGCGTGGTATTGCCGCGCCGGGGCGTGCCGGCGATCGATCCGCTTGTAATCAAAGCATCGGCGGGGGTCGCGTTTCGCGCTCCCGTACTGCGTACGGCCACCGCGGAGCAGGGTTGCGCCGCGCTGCGCGCTGCCGGGTTTGCGGTGCTCGGGCTGTCCGCCTCGGCGCCGGGCGCTCGCTCCCTGTTCCACGACCCGCCGCCACCGCGAGTGGCCTACGTGCTCGGCAACGAAACTGCAGGCATATCGCCTAGCGTCACACCGCAGCTCACCGGGTGGGTCGGCATCCCGATGGCAGGCAACGTCGAGTCGCTCAATGTCGCCAGTGCGGCCGCGGTGGTGTGCTTCGAATGGGCTCGCCGCCGCGCCGCAGCTACAGGCAGCCGCCAGCGCCCGGCACGCGGTGCGCGACGCCGCAAGATACCGAAGTAAGCCAGTGGGTACACAGATCTATACCCAATTCGGCGACAGAGGGTGACAACGCTGCGCAACGTTGTGCATACTCTGCGCTACCGGGCTGGGGCCCCTCCTCCAATCCGGTGCCCGCGGTCCCCGGTACGAATTCCGTGGACCGGTTTAACGGCGTCTCCGGCCCCGCCGTCGATCGATCACGCGCACCGCGCGCGGTCCTTACGACGAGGAGGGTTCGTTGACCACGAGCATCGCCGAGCCACGTCCGCAGCGGCCGGTGCTGCGCCGTTTAGTAGATATCTTGCCGGTCGCGCCAGCGACGACCGAGGCACCGCCCGTCACGGCGCTCCCGGCCACCGACCCGGCAGCGCCGGCCCTGGCTGATCGAGTCCTCCGCGCGGCTGTGGAGATACTCCGCGGCCGGCGGACCGCTCGCCAGCTGTCCACAGTGCTGCGCCCAGAGGTGCTCGATTACCTGGCTTCGCTCCAAGACACCGCCGGCCATTTGCAACCCAGGGTGTGCAAGGTGGTCGCTCAGCAGCACACCACCAACGCGCTGGAGGCGGTTGCGGTGGTCAGGCTGGTCACGGGCGTTCGGGCGTTGGCCGCCCGCTTCGACAAGCACGGCGACCGGTGGCAATGCACCGCCCTGCAATTCCGCCTTACCGCAGGGGACTTAGCCGCCCGCGCCCCGCGCCGGGCGCGCTGATTCATGCGACACACCGGGCATGGGAGCGCGACACGCCGGAGAAGGGGTCAAGAGTGCGCGGTGGTGGGGGCACCGTGGCAGCGCTTGTACTTGCGACCGGAGCCGCACGGGCAAGGCGCGTTGCGGGCGGGTTCGCCGGTCCCATCGCGGGCGTCCCGGCTGGGAGCCCGCACCTCGCTGCCCCCATCCTCGGACGGTCCGGTGTAGGTCAGCGGTCGTGCTGCCGGCGCGGCGACGCCACCGACGCCGGCCAGCGCGGGAACAGCATTCTCGCCGGCTTGCCCGTCGATCTGGGACAGCGCCGAACCGGCTGCCGTGGCAGTGACCGGAGCGGGCATTGGCTCGGACGCGACCGGCTCCGGCGCGGCCGACTCCGGCACGGGAGCCGGTGCGACCTGCACCTGCACGTTGAACAGGAACCCGACCGACTCCTCCTTCAGCGCGTCGAGCAACCTGCTGAACATTTCGAATCCCTCGCGCTTGTATTCGACCAGCGGATCACGCTGGGCCATCGCGCGCAGGCCGATGCCCTCCTTGAGATAGTCCATTTCGTAAAGGTGCTCACGCCACTTACGGTCCAGCACCGACAGCACCACCCGGCGCTCGAGTTCCCGCATCGAGCCCGGGCCGGCCATCTGCTCCAGCTCCGCCTCCCGGCGGGCATACGCCGCCCGCGCATCGGCGAGCACTGCGGACAGCAGCGTCTCGCGGGTCAGGTCCTCGGTGTCATCGGCGATGTCTTCGTACTTGACGCCGACCGGGTACAGCGTGCGCAGCGCCGACCAGAGCTGATCAAGGTCCCAGTCTTCGGCGTAACCGTTCTCGGTGGCCCCATTGACGTAGGCGGTGATCACATCGGTGATCATGTGTTGCACCTGATCCCGCAGATCCTCACCTTCGAGTACCCGGCGGCGCTCGGTGTAGATCACCTTGCGCTGCAGGTCCATGACCTCGTCGTATTTCAAGACATTTTTGCGGATCTCGAAGCTCTGCTGCTCAACCTGGGTCTGCGCGGACTGGATCGCCCGAGTGACCATCTTGGCCTCAATCGGGACGTCCTCCTCCATCCGCAGCCGGGTCATGATGGACTCGACCAGCGGTCCATTGAACCGGACCATGAGCTCGTCGCGCAGCGACAGATAGAACCGGGATTCTCCGGGGTCGCCTTGACGACCCGAGCGGCCGCGCAGCTGGTTGTCGATGCGCCGTGCCTCGTGCCGTTCGGTGCCTAGGACATACAACCCGCCCGCGGCGATGACCTCTGCGGCCTCCGCCTCGACGTCGGCCCGCGCCGCCGCCACCGCGGCCTCCCAGGCCGCCTCGTACTCTTCCGGCGTCTCCACCGGATCCAGCCCACTGGACCGCAGCGCTTGGTCGGCGCGGAATTCCGGGTTGCCGCCCAGCATGATGTCGGTGCCCCGCCCGGCCATGTTGGTCGCCACGGTGACGGTGCCCGTGCGGCCCGCCTCGGCGACGATCAACGCCTCTTTCTCGTGCTGCTTGGCGTTGAGCACCGAATGCGGGATGCCCGCGGCCACCAGCGCCTTGGACAGGTACTCCGAGCGTTCCACGCTGGCCGTGCCGACGAGCACCGGCTGGCCCTTGGCGTGGCGCTCCGCGATGTCTTTCACCACCGCCCTGAACTTGGCCTCTTCGGTCTTGTAGACCAGGTCACCGTGGTCGATGCGAATCATCGGCTTGTTGGTGGGGATCGACACCACGCCGAGCTTGTAGATCTGCAGTAGCTCAGCGGCCTCGGTCTGCGCGGTACCGGTCATCCCGGCGAGCTTGTCGTAGAGCCGGAAATAGTTCTGCAGCGTGATCGTCGCCAAGGTCTGGTTTTCAGCCTTGATCTCCACGTTCTCCTTGGCCTCGATGGCCTGGTGCATGCCCTCGTTGTAGCGCCGGCCGTGCAACACCCGGCCGGTGAACTCATCAACGATGAGCACCTCGCCGTTGCGGACGATGTAGTCCTTATCCCGGGTGTAGAGCTCCTTGGCCTTGAGCGCATTGTTGAGGTAGCCGACCAGCGGCGTGTTGGCCGCCTCGTACAGGTTCTCGATACCCAGCTGGTCTTCGACGAAGGCGACACCCTCCTCGGAGACCCCGATGGTGCGCTTGCGCTCGTCCACCTCGTAGTGCACGTCCCGCTTGAGCATCGGGGCGAGCCGAGCGAACTCGGCATACCAGCGTGAGGACTGGTCGGCAGGCCCGGAAATGATCAGCGGGGTGCGGGCCTCATCAATGAGGATGGAGTCGACCTCGTCGACGATGGCGTAGTGGTGCCCGCGCTGGACGCAGTCCTCGAGGCTCCAGGCCATGTTGTCGCGCAGGTAGTCGAAGCCGAACTCGTTGTTGGTGCCATAAGTAATGTCGGCGTGGTAGGCGACGCGCCGCTCGTCCGGGGTCATTTGAGACAAGATCACCCCGACCCGCAGGCCGAGGAACCGGTGCACCCGGCCCATCCATTCCGCGTCGCGCTTGGCGAGATAGTCGTTGACCGTGACGACGTGCACACCTTCACCGGCGATCGCGTTGAGGTATGCGGGCAGCACGCAGGTCAGCGTCTTGCCCTCACCGGTGCGCATCTCGGCGACGTTACCCAGGTGCAGCGCGGCGCCACCCATGAGCTGCACATCGAAGTGCCGCTGGCCCAGCGTGCGTTTGGCGGCCTCACGGACCACCGCGAACGTTTCGGGCAGCAGGTCATCCAGCGACTCACCTTTGCCGTGGCGGCTGCGGAACTCATCGGTCTTGGCACGTAGGTCCGCGTCGGACAGACCGGAGACGTCGGCCTCCAAGCCGTTGATGTGGTCGGCGATGGCGCGTAACCGGCGCACAGTCTTGTGCTCGCCAGCGCGGAGCAGTCGGGACAGGACCACCTGGGGGACCTCACTCGTATCGGGACACTCGCATCAGGACTCGCGGGTCGGTCTGCGGGCCATGGTATGCCCAGCGCGGATGGCGGCGTTATCAGTGCAGGTCAGGCAAATACCATGATCGCCGCCTGGATGCGGTACGTTCCGGGCACCCAGGCGGCGATCATGTTACGTGGGGGGCTAGACGAGCTGGATTACGCCATAGTCAAAGCCGTGCCGGCGGTACACCACGCTGGGTAGTCCGGAGTCGGCATCGGAGAACAGGTAGAAGTCGTGGCCTACGAGTTCCATCTCGTAGAGCGCCTCGTCGACGGTCATGGGCTTAGCAGAGTGGCGCTTACGCCTGACGATGCGACCGGGTCCATCGACTTCCGGTGACTGCCAACGCTGGGTGGGTACCTCGTAGTCGACTTGCGGATCAGGCGCCTCAAGCAAATCCGTCTCAGCACGATGGCCGTTGGGCCGCTCGTCGGTGGCAGTAATCGTGGTAGCCAGGGTGGCCGCCAGCGGCGCGGTGGCCTCGGCGACGGAGGTGGGTTGGCGGCGCCCGTAGTGCACCTTGTGACGGTCCGCGACCCGGCGCAGCCGGTTATCCAGCTTGCTCACCGCCGCGTCCAGCGCGGCGTAAAAGTCAGAGCCGCACGCCTCTGCGCGGACGACCTGCCCGCGGCACCGACCGGTGATCTCCACCCGCTGGCAACTCTTGGACTGCCGGGGGTTGCGTTCGTGGAACAGCTCAACGTCGTAGTGGAAGGCTTTCTGGTCATACCGTTCGACGCGGGCGAGCTTTTCGGTAACGTGCACCCGGTAATGATCGGGCACCTCGACGTTACGACCCTTTACGACAATATTCACGGGCGACCTCCTCGCGTTGTCCAACAGGGACTTCATCGACGCCGAGGTATGGAAGTGATCGCTACTGGGAAATGTTGGGGCGGCAGCAGCCTCTGGGCCACCCGCGATGATCACTCGACCCCCGGCGTCAGGACCATGGCTTTTTCGCCTCCTCCCGAACGCCTCAGCGATGCTGATGCCCGGACGGTAGTCCCCCAGCCGGGCGATCGCCAGAGCTTGGCGTGCCCAGTCCCACGGTCAACGCTGTGGTTGGTATCACAGCGCCGATACCTACGACGGGCTGTGACCACCAGCCGCTGCGAGCGCCAGGATGGCGGATACCGCGACACCCGTCTGGACCAGTGCCGCCACACACGCCGAGGCCGTTGCTCCGGTAGTCACCACGTCGTCGACGAGGACGACGGTGGTGCCGGCGGGCGGCAAGCCGGCCCGCCGCGCCAGTACCCGACCGGCCAGGTTCGCTCGCCGTGCCGCCGCCGACAGGCCGACGGAATCATGCACCCCAGCGCCCAACCGCAGCGCCGGGGCAACCGCCGCGGCCACTCCCGCTCCCGCCAGTGCCGCCGCTGCCCGCCGCGCCAGCAGCGCCACATGCTGCCCCCCGCGCCGCCCCGCCGCCGCATTTCTCGACGGCACCGGCACCATCCACACCGTCCCCGACCCGCAGCCTGGATGCAGACTGCGGCTTTCGAGCCTCCGATAAGCGTAGTCTGCATCCAGACTGCGGATCTGGAGCAGCGCGGCGGCGAGCGCGGCGCCCAGGGGGTTGGCCAGGTCGCGGCGGCCACGCTCCTTGTAGGCCAAGATGGCGGCGCGTAGCCGGCCGTGGTAGTTGCCCAGGGCATAGACCGGTGGTCCGGTCGGGCACGCCGGGTACACCTGGCTGGGCACGCCCAGCAGGGAAGCGCAGTCGGGGCACAGTGCCGCGCCGGGCGCCCCGCAGCCACCGCAGTCGACGGGCAGTAGTAGGTCCAGTAGGTGCCTCAACACCCTGCCCAGCTTGCCGCTACGCCACCGCCGCGCCGGTCCCAAAGGCCTGAAGTAGGCGCAGTTGTGCACAGGGGACCCCGCCATCCCCAGCCCTGGCAAGGCCGGCTTGCGCTGGCAGGTCAGCCTGGATAAAGCGGTACCGAACCCGGCCCAATCCCACCGAGCAGCGGTTCCCACACCTCTTGGGTGTCGGAATAGGCCCACAAGCCGGTGGCGTCAGCCACGAGAATTTCCCGGCCGGGTGCGGCGACGATCTCGGTCAGCGGGCCGGTCAGGTTGGTAGTGGATAGCTGGCGTCGGGTCAGGCCGTCCGCGGACACTGAAGCGACCTCCGCTGACGGCCCGGCTGAAGCCACCACCAGCAGCTCTGGACGCGCCCAGTCCACACTCGCGGTAGGCGGCAGGCTCCCGTCGCGCAGCACCTGCGGATGCCGCAGGCTGATCGTGCCCGACTCGGTCACCACTGCGGCCACTACCAGCTTGCCACCGATCACCGCGGCCACTCGCACCCCGTCCCGGGACAACCGCAGCTGCATGATCGGTCCTAGCCGGGCCAGTTCGGTGGCATCGACCGAGTACGCCAACGGCGGACCGGTTCCCGACAGCGCCACGCCCACCACGGATTGCCCGTTGACCACTGTCCACAGCTCGGTACCTGAAGGCCGCCAGGTCGGCCGGCTGATCGTCAATCCGTCCACTGGTGCCACCGCGAGATCTCCGCCCGCGGGCCCCACCCGCAGTTGGGGATGCTCGTCCGGGCCGGCGACAACCACCGCCAGCATGTCCCCGTTCGGATTCGAGCGGGCCGCGCTGAGCACCGTCAGCCGGCCGTCTCCGGCAGGTCCCGGCACCGGCGCGCCGTTGAGGCCGCGCAACCGGCCACCGACGACCACCTGGGCGGGGAGGTCGGATCGAGGTCCCGTCGGCGGGGCGTAGGAGCTGATGTCGGCGGGACGCCACTCGGCCTGCCCGGGCACCAGCGCTTCGCCGTCGGCCAGCAACCGCAGCGGGATGGGCACCAGGCCGTCCAGCGAGCCGACGATCTGCGCGGCGACCAGCCGCCGTTGCGCGTCAGGGATCGCATCCAGACCACTGAGGTTGATCACAGTCCGGCCGGAGCGGCTGACCAGCACGTTGGACCGGAGACGGACCCCCTCCGGGATCGCCGACCGGACCGCTCCAGCGAGCCGTTGAGATGGTCCGGCCAGCAGTAGATCCAACACCCGCCCAGGCAGCGTGGCCGCCGGCTGCGCAGGCACCCACCGCAGATCCGGGACGAGGGTGCCGCGGTTGGGGTCGACGAAGCTGACCCGGACCTGCCGGTAATTACGCTGCAGCGAGCTGGCCTCTACCAGGACCCCCGGCGGGGGATCGGAGATGCGCCACTCACCGTGCTCGCTGACCACATCAAGCGGGACGGAGAACGTCCCCGCCGCTGGGATGAAGCTGCCGTCCGCGGCGAGCGTGCCCAGCCGTGATCCGCCCACTCGGATGCGGCGGACGCCATCATTGGGACCGGGCTGGGGCGTGGCGCCAGGTGCGTCCTCGATCACGGTAACCCCGGCACGGTCGTTCCAGGTGGCCGCCGCATTCCGGGTGAGGAAAGCACGGGCCGCGGCATGCCCATTCGCCGCGCTGCCGGTGGCTTCGATGAACTCCCGCACCAGCCGGAACGGGTCGACACCCCGCTCAGGGCCAGCCGGTGGGGCCAGCTGCGAACCAACCGGCAGCGACCGCACAACCTCGATATCGGAACTCGCCGGGATGGCGGCACATCCGGTGAACGCGGCAATCCCAGCGACGACCAGGGTGGTGAGCAAGCGTCCGCGCATCACGGACGCCCCGGCTCGGCCGGCACTGCGGACCCTGGTACGTCAGGGTCCACTACGTCGGGGTCAACTATCTGGGGCACCGCCACAACGGGATCCACGACTACGGGCTCCGGCGCGGGCGCCCTGCGCGGTTCCTTGTCGGGTCCCAGCGGCAACGGGCTGCCGGCGAGCTTGTCACCGTGGCTGCGCGGCAAGGTGAGCCGGAAGGCACTGCCCTGCCCGGGTGCCCCCCACGCCTCCAGCCAACCCCCGTGTAACCGGGCATCCTCCAAGCTGATCGACAGACCCAGCCCGGTGCCCCCAGTGCGCCGGTCACGCGAGGGATCGCCGCGCCAGAACCGGTTGAAGACCAGGTCCTGCTGACCTGGCTGGAGCCCGACCCCATGGTCGCGCACCAGCACGGCGACTGCGTGGGCGTCCGCGGCGACCGTCATCTCGACCGGGCGACCCTCCCCGTGATCGAAAGCATTCGTCAGCAGGTTGCGCACGATGCGCTCGACGCGCCGCGGGTCGATCTCGGCTTCCACCTCCTCCTCCGGCTGCTCCAGCTCGAGCTGGGTGCCGGCGCGGTCGGCCACAGCGCGCACTGACTCCACCGCACGGGCCACGGTCATGCGCACGTCGACCGTCTCCAGGTGTAGCTCAGCGACACCGGCGTCTACCCGGGAAATCTCCAGCAGGTCGGTGAGTAGCGCCTCGAACCGGTCCAGTTCCCGCACCAGCAATTCCGTCGGGCGGTGCAGCACTGGGTGCAGCTTGTCGCGGGAGTCATAAAGCAGATCCGCGGCCATCCGCACGGTGGTCAGCGGGGTGCGCAGCTCATGGGAGACGTCAGAGGTGAAGCCTCGCTGCAACTCGCCGAATTCTTCCAGCTGTCGGATCTGCCGCTGGATGCTGGCGGCCATCTCGTTGAACGAGGTCCCCAGCCGCGCGATGTCGTCCTCCCCGACCACCGGCATCCGCTCGTCGAGGTGGCCCTCGGCGAAGCGTTCGGCAACCTCGGCGGCTTGCCGGATCGGGACCACCACCTGGCGGGTCACCAGGCTGGCGATGCCCGCGATCAGGACCAGCAACACCACCCCACCGACCACCAGGGTGGACTGCACCAGCGTCAGCGTGCGCTGCTCGGCGGTGAGCGGAAATAGCAGATACAGCTGCATGGTGCGACCCGCGCTGGCCACCGGGATGCCGACGACCAGCATGGTGACCGCAGCCGAGCCCCGGCGCACGGTGGCGATCTTGTAGGCGAGCGCGCCCCGTTCCACCGCGGACTGCAAAACCGCGGGAACATCGTCTAGGGGACCGATCTTCTGACCGGTGCCGGCCTCCCCGGACGGCCCACCGCCGTCGACCAGCACCGGTTCGAAGGCGCCGGCATTGGCCGTTGCGGGACCATTGCCGCTCGGGTCCGGGTTGGTCAAGCGATCGATGGCGGTGGTCAGCCGGGCGCCCAGCGACGCGGAGGTGGGATCCACCGTGCCGAGCTCGGACTCCACCAGCACCCTGCTGTTGTCCGCCTGCAACAGCGCGGCCTGCGTCTTGTTCTCGATCAGCCGCTGGGCGAGCTGGGCCTGCAGTACCATGCCCAGTACCAGCACGACCGTCGACGACAGCGCCACGGTGCTGCTGACTACTCGGACCTTCAACGAGCGGCGCCATACTGCCCCCACCGCCGTGGCCAGCTCGCTGGCCACGGTAGAGGCCTCGGTCGCGCGTGCGGCGAGCGCGGTCGCCGCGGATCGACCGCTGAATTGGCGACTCACAGCGGTGCGGTCCTCACGATGTGCCGGCCTTATACCCGACGCCGCGCACCGTAAGTACCACCTCAGGGTGCTCCGGATCCCGCTCGATCTTGGAACGGAGCCGCTGGACGTGCACGTTGACCAATCGGGTGTCGGCAGCGTGCCGGTAACCCCAGACCTGCTCCAGCAGCACCTCGCGGGTGAACACCTGGCGCGGCTTACGAGCCAACGCAACCAGCAAGTCAAACTCCAGCGGAGTCAGCGAGATCGGCTCCCCGTCCCGGCTGACCTGGTGACCGGGCACGTCGATGGTGAGATCGCCCACGGTGAGCAGCTCAGCGGGTTCGGGATCAGTGCGGCGCAACCTGGCGCGCAACCTCGCCACCAACTCCTGGGTCTTGGGCGGCTTGATCATGTAGTCATCCGCGCCGGACTCCAGACCCAGCACCACATCGACGGTGTCGCTTTTCGCGGTCAGCATCACGATCGGCACTCCGGATTCGGCGCGGATCGCGCGGCACACATCGATGCCACTCATGCCCGGCAACATCAGGTCCAGCAGCACCAGGTCAGGCTTGAGCTCACGCATCGCCGGCATAGCCCGGGGACCTTCTGAGACCACCGCGGTCTCGAAGCCGGCCTGGCGCAACGCGATGGACAGCATCTCCGCCGCCGCCGGATCGTCCTCTACTACAAGCACACGAGCTGCCATATCACCATCGTGGCACTGCGTGTCACGCTTGCCCCGGTCGGGCGGTTGACCCGTCTAGTGTCCCTAATGTCCGGGCTAACACGACACCGAGCCCGTCGAGTGTGGCGTCAGTGCCATCCAGGGTCCGATCGAGGACGGACCACGGCGCAAGCCATCCTCGTGCAGCGAGCCCGTCATAGACAGCCGCACACCTCGCCTGCAGATTCCGGTCCGTTTCATAGCAGTCTTTGGGCCGCGCACGATCCGCTTGCGCCCGGTGATCTGCCCGCTGCGCAGCGACCTCGTGTGGCACCCGCAGCAGCAGCTGGAGGTCGGGCACCGGTACGCCGAATCGGTCCACCTCCAGGGTGCTAACCCAGTCGACGAAGGGACCATCGGCCCTCTCGTGGAGCCGCGCGGCGCCGTATGCCGCATTGGAGGCGATGTAGCGATCCAGCAGCACGACATCGTGGCTGCGTTTCAACGCCCGCAACTGCTCGGCGGCGCCACGCCGGTCCAGCGCGAACAGCACCGCCATACCGTGTACCGACTCGACCAGATCGCCCAGCCGCCCGTGTAGCGCGTCTCGCACCAGATCGGCGTGGATGTCAGCGCCGTAGCGGGGAAACGCCATCGTGGCGACCTTGGCCCCGGCAACCGTGAGGGCGGCAACCAGCCTGTCGGCGAGGGTACGCTTACCCGCACCGTCCAAGCCTTCGATAACCACTAACCGCCCCACGCTGCCCACGCTATCCCGGGCGTGTCGGGCCCCATGCTATCCCGGGCGTGTCGCGCCCTCACGTCCGGTGTGTCGCGCCCTCACGTCCGGTGTGTCGCGCCCTCACGTCCCGATGTGTCGCGCCCTGATACTCGGCGTGTCCGCGGCTGATGCCCATGCGCGGGCGCAGGCAAGGGCGCCGGATGATCCTCCACCGCGAGTTACAGCAGTTCGTAAAGATCGCGCAGCGAAGCGTCGGTCAGTTCCTCGACCCGGGGGTGAATCGATGCACGGCCGGTGTGTGACGCGCTCCCGCAATGCGGGTCGCCGCGCGGTCGCGGTGATTGCCTCGACGCGCCGGTCGGCTTGATTGGCTCGCTGCTCAACCGCGCCTAGGCGCTGAGAACCATTGGCCGGCGCCGTGCGCCACCGCGCGACACGCCGGGCAGGAGAGCTGCGCTACGGGCGCCGGCGCATGCGGGCGACGAGGCCGGTGTCGTAGCAGCCCGAGACGAATTCTGAGTGCTGCAGCAGCTCGGCGTGGAATGGCAGGTTGCATTTCGGCCCGGCCACGCGGAACTCGGCGACCGCTGCCCGGGCCCGCGCCAGCGCCTGCGCCCGATCGCGGCCGTGCACGATCAGCTTGGCCAGCAACGAGTCGAAGAACGGTGTCACCGTGGTACCGGCCGCGTAACCGGCGTCCACCCGCACCCCGTTGCCGGCAGGCTCGACCCACTCGGTGACCGGTCCAGGACCGGGCAGGAACCGCTTCGGATCCTCGGCATTGACTCGCAGCTCGATGGCATGGCCGACCGGGACCGCAGCATCGACATCGAAGCCGGGGGCAGCGCCCGCGGCGATCAGCAATTGAGCCGCCACCAGATCCACGCCGAAGCGCAGCTCGGTGACCGGGTGCTCCACCTGCAGCCGGGTGTTCATCTCGAGGAAGAAGAACTCGCCGCTCTCCTGGTCGAGCAGGAACTCCACCGTTCCCGCGTTGCGGTAGTCCACCGCCGAAGCGGCCAGCACCGCGGCACCTTCCATCCGGCTGCGCAACTCCGGCGATACGCCGGGTGACGGGCTTTCCTCAACGAGTTTCTGGTGCCGGCGCTGTACCGAGCAGTCCCGCTCACCCAGCGCCACCACCCGGCCGTCGGCCAACCCGAGGACCTGCACCTCGACGTGCCGCACTCGGGGGAAGTACCGCTCGACGAACAGCCGCGGGTCACCGAAGAGCCGGCCAGCGAACGCACTGAGCCGCCCGCACTCCGTGCGCAGAGCGGCAGCATCGGCGGCCACGGCCATACCCATGCCGCCTCCCCCGGCAGCAGCCTTGAGCATCACCGGGAACCCCACCCGCGCCGCTTCGGCGACCGCGGCATCCTCGGTGACCACCGCGTCCGCTGAACCCGCCGCCACCGGCACCCCGGCAGCAGCCACGCGCTGGCGGGCGAGCACCTTGTCGCCCATCGCGGAGATCGCCGCGGCGTCCGGACCGACCCAGACCAGACCGGCATCACTCACCGCTCGGGCGAATTCCGGATCCTCGGACAGAAACCCGTAACCCGGATGCACCGCCACCGCGCTGGTCTTTCGAGCTGCGTCCAAGAGCTGTGCGACGTCCCGGTAAGCCTGCGCGGGCGGCCCGGTCAGCTCGACCGCCTCATCGGCCTCCGCGACGAACGGCAGCTCGGCGTCCACCGAGGCGTGCACCGCGACGGTCCGGATGCCCAGCGCGCGCGCCGAGCGGATGACCCGCCGAGCGATCTCTCCCCGGTTGGCGACCAGCAGCGACTCAAACACCCACCACGCTCCTTAACCCGTGACGTCGGTCAGATCGTGCCAGCCGCGGTGCGATCCAGGTCCGGCTCCAGGTAAATGAGACGCGCGGCGGGGACCGCACCCCGGACCCGAGCTTCGGCATCGTCGATGACCCGAGCGACCTCGGCCGTGGGCAGGCTGCCCGGTACCGCGATCTTTGCGGCAACCAGCAACTCTTCGGGTCCCAGATACTGGGTTCTGAGGTGGATCACCCGGTTCACGCCGTGCCCTACCAGCGCGTCGCAGATGCGGTTCAGCTCGTCGGTATCGGCGCCTTCCCCGATCAGCAGGCTCTTAGTCTCCACGATGAGAATGATCGCGATCATGCCGAGCAGCACGCCGATGCCCAGCGTGCCTAGCCCGTCCCACAACGGGTCGCCGGTGAGCACGGACAGCCCGATGCCAGCGAAGGCCAGCAGCAGCCCGATCAGTGCACCGGTATCTTCCAGCAGCACCACCGGGAGTTCTGGGCTCTTGGACTGCTTGATGAACTGCCACCAGCTGTCACCGCCCTTGAGCGGCCGCGACTCCCGAACAGCGGTACGGAAACTAAAGGCCTCCAGCACAATCGCCACCACGAGGATCCCGATGGCGACCAGTGGCGAGCTGATCGGGTCGTGATCGTAAATCTTATGTGCGCCCTCATAAAGCGCAAAGACCGAGCCGAGGCTGAACAGCAGCAAGGCCACCACGAACGAGTAGAAGTACCGGTCGCGGCCGTAACCGAATGGATGTTGCGGGGTAGCCTGCCGCCGGGAGCTGTGGCGCCCGAGCAGCAGCAGGCCTTGGTTGGCGGTGTCGGCTACCGAGTGCACCGCCTCAGCCAGGATCGATGACGATCCGGTGATCAGGAAGCCGACGAATTTCGCCAGTGCAATACCGGCGTTGGCCAGTAACGCCGCGACGACCGCCGTTGCTCCACCGCCTGCGGACAACCCGTACCACCCGTCTGCTAGCTGGTGTGCTCAGCCGTGCGGCCGGCGCACGCGCGGAACAGCTGCACCGGCCCGGGTCCCGGGCACACCGTGACGTCAGGGTCAGCCGCGGCCAGCCACACCGATCCTCCGCGGCCCACCGTGATGCGACCACCTCCCAACGACCACAGCTGGACCGATCCCTGAGTGCACAGCAGGATCTGGGGGCACGGGCTGCGCAAGCAGATCGGGTCTGACTCGTCACGCGCCCAGTCCAGCCGGGTGAGTCGGAACTCCTCCGCCGGCGTGGCGTAGGCGGTCTCGTGCGGCCCGACCCGCTGGCCCCGTTGCACCTGCAGCTCGCA
>DASQVU010000439.1:0-14604 GCA_035640615.1 Pseudonocardiaceae bacterium | reverse complement strand
TGCCCGGCGCCGACTACTTCGGTCCGGTCTGGGTCGACGGGGTCGGTTGGGTGGTGCCTCAGGAGTGGGAGCCGCCACACGGTTGGGCCCCGCCCCCTGGCTGGTACGAGCCCGCCTGCTGGGATCACGACGACTACTGCGAGTGGTGCAACAACCACTACAGCAGCGACCACGACTGGCGCGGCTGGGAGAACCGATACCACTGGGGTGAGCACAACCAGTGGCACGGCTGGAACGACGATCGCGGCTGGAACGACCACGACCGCACCAACCACGACCACCGCCCCTGGAACGACCACGACCGCACCGACCACGACGACCGCCACCAGCGGCAGGACAACGGCCACGTGCAGCACGAGGATCGCGACGCGCCGGATCACCACGATGAGGGCCTGCACCTGGGCAATCGGGTTCAACAGCACGATGGCCGAAGCGACCACGAGCTCCGCGACCTGCGCACCAGCCAGCATCGGGCCGATAAGGACCCGCGGGGCCACGCCGAGCACGAGATGCAGCGCGGGATCGGCAGCGACCGCACCGGTCCCGGCGTGCTGCGCGGCGAACCGAGTTACCAGCACGGTCCGTCCGTCGAGGGCTGGCAGGGTGGTCCGGCGAACCCTGTGGCGCCGGCCGCGGCTACCTTCTCTGCGCCCGCGCCGTCGTTCGCCAGCGGCCCATCGTGGTCCAACAGCGCCACGGTGAGCCCAAATGTGGCTCCTAGTGCTACCGCGCCGGCCGTCGCCACCACGACCGCCGCGGCGTCGGTGGCGCCGGTGAACGCCACCCCGATAGACCCGAAGTCCTCGACGCAGGTCGCTTCCCAACCGCTGAGCCACAGCGTCCACCAGGCCGCGACGGTGAACACCCCGGCGCAGCAGCCCGACAGCGACTCGCGGCACGGCTCACCACGCGGCAGCGAGTCGAGCCACGGTTCGAGCGTCAACCAGGACCCCAGCCAGGGATCGGGCCACCACAACGGCAAACTCGTCGGCGGCAGCAGTGCCGGCCAGGACAGCCAGCAAAACGGGCACATCTCGCCCCCCAGCGGTCAGCAGGGCGCCACTAGCGGCGGGCCGGACAGCGCCCAGCACGGCGGCTTCACCGGTGGTCATGGGGGTTTCGGCGGTGCTCCACAGGCCGACACCGGCACTCCTCCGGCCGACGCCGGGCGCGGTGCGCCCGGGCAGCTGTCTCACCCAGCCGCGCCGCAGGGCGATCTGGGCAGCTCTCCGTCGTCCGGCGCCATCTCGAACCAGGGCACCCATTCGCTCGGCACCACTTCCCCACCGTCAGCACCGGCCCCGCACGACACAGCCACGGGGACACCGAGTGTGCAGACCACGCCGGCCCCGCACGCCACGCCGGCCCCGCACCCCACGCCGACCACGCACAGCACGGCGCCGGGGACGTCGAGTGGTTCGGCGTCGAGTGCGCACACCACGCCGACCACGCACAGCACGGCGCCAGCCACGATGCCCAGCTCCGACCCGGCCGGTGGGACCGGCTCGTCGTCGCACGGTCTATCCAGTGGCCTGACCACGCACGACAGCGGCCAGACTGCCGCCCCGGCGGCTCATGACACTACACATCCCAGCACCGACCACCCGGCGGCGCACTGATCGGAGCGCAACGAGAACGAGGAGGACGTAGCGGTGTCGGTGACGATGCAGTCTGCCGAGTTCATGACCAGCACCGAGCTGATCAGCCTGCTCGACCAGGCCAGTCAGCTGGCTGGTGCAGCCGGTCGGCCGGAGCTAGCTGAGCGGCTGGCCAAGGTTCACGCGCGGATTGCGGCTCGGCAGCTGCGCGTGGTGGTGGCCGGGGCGCCCAGCCAGGGCGCCACCTCTTTGGTCCACGTCCTGCAACGGACACCGGCTGATCGGCTGCCGGGGGCGACCTTTGTGGACGCTCCCGGCCGTTCGGGGTCGAACCAGCCGGTGGTGCCAGAACCCGGATCGGCGGACGTGGTGTTGTTCGTCTCCGACGCGGGTCATGAGTACGGCCCGGCGGAGCTGGACACGCTGGCCCGGATCCGGGCGCAGGGCACCGCGGTGGCCGGCGTGCTCACCAAGATCGACGCCTACCCTCGATGGGCTGAGGTCCAGCGGGCCAACCGGTCGCGGCTGCAGGCAGCCAACCTGGACTCGCCGATCATCCCACTGCTGCCGGTGTCCTCGGCGATGTGCGACAGCGGCCGGCAGCGTGGTGACGACACGCTGTCGGTCGCTTCCGGGGTTCCGCAGCTCCTGGAGTTTCTCCGCGACCGGATCGGGACCAGGGTGGATCCGGCACTGCGCGACTGGGTACTCAGCGAGGTGCGGGCCGTCACCGACCAGCTGAGCACGACCTGGAACCGTGAGCTGGACACGTTGCAAAGTTCCGGCGAGTCACCACAGCAGCGGCAGCAGCGGGCGGTGGCCGAGCTCGAGCGGCGCCAGCACCTGTCGGCACAGTGGCAGCTTGCGCTCAGCGACGGCGTAACCGAACTGATGGCGCAGGTGGACTTCGACCTGCGCGAGCGGCTGCGTGAGGTGATGGAACTCGCCGAGGAGCACATCACCAAGGCGAACCCCATTCGGCAGTGGCAGCAGTTCGATGAGTCGGTACGCGGCAAGGTTGAAGAGAGCGTGCGGGCGAACTTCGAGCTAGCCGAAAAGCGCTCCCGGGTACTGGCCGCGCAGGTGGGTGCGAAGCTGGCCGGTAACGCGGACGGCTCGTACACCGGCGTGGCGCTGCCCGAGGTACGGGTGGCCGGCCCCGACGAGGCGTTGCGCCGGGTCAAGCCGATGCAACCACCGAACAGCGGCGGCGGGTTCGCGCGGGTGGTCAACAGCCTGCGCGGGTCCTACGGCGGCATCCTCATGGTCGGCGTGCTGACCAGCCTTGCCGGCCTCGCGCTGATCAGCATCTGGTCCGTCGCCGCGGGCGTGCTGCTGGGGCTGTTCACCTTCTGGGAAGACCGCAAGAACGGCCACGAACGCGGCAAGGCCGAGGCCAAGATGGCGGTGTCCAAGCTGATGGACAACGTGAACTTCCGGGTCGGCGACGAGCTGCGGGCGCAACTGCGCGCCGTGCACCGGGCGTTGCGGGACCACTTCACCGAGATCAACGACCAGCGGCTGCGAAGTGCCTCGGACGCGGTACGCGCCGCTGTCGACAGCGCGCCAGCTAACGGCCAGCGCGACGCACGGGTGTCCCAACTCCAGAACTACCTCGCTGAGCTGCGCCAACTTCGGACCCGGGCCACCGCACCAACCGCTGCTCGGCCTCATAACACCGCGCAGCGCGGGGACGTGGTGTTCGCATAGGGACGCGGAGCTCGCAGGAACTCCCATTGATCGTGAATCTGGATGTGAATCGCGACACCGGCGAGAGACATCGGGCGCACACTCAAGACCGTGACGCGATTCGGCTGGATCTCCCTGTGCACCGATTACGGCTACTCGGACGGATTCGTGGCAGCCTGCCACGGCGTGATCGCCCAGATCGCTCCACATGCCCAGGTACTGGACGTGACGCATGCCGTGCCGCCAGGCGACGTGCGGCACGGGTCGGTAGTGCTCGCCGACACGCTGCGCTGGCTGCCCCCGGCGGTGCACCTGGCGGTCGTCGATCCTGGCGTCGGGACTGCGCGGCGCGGAATCGCGCTGGTCAGCGGGAACGCCGTGCTGGTCGGCCCGGACAACGGGCTGCTGCTACCCGCGGCGCATACCCTGGGCGGCATGCGCGCGGCGTACGAACTCGCCGAACCCGCCTACCAGCTGCCCGTGATCAGCGCCACGTTTCATGGCCGCGACATCTTCGCCCCGGCTGCCGCGCACCTGGCCTGCGGAGTATCGCCAGACGCGCTGGGCCCCGCAGTGGATCTGGCGTCGCTGGTCACCCTGCCGGCGCCGGTGTGCGAGGTAACCGACCACACCATCCGGGTTGAAGTGCTAGCCGTGGATCACTTCGGCAACCTGGCACTGGCAGCTGGGGCCGGCGAGTTGGCGGCGGTCGGGCTGCGGACCGGGACAGCGGTGACGCTGCGGTGGCCGGATGGAACCGAGCCGGTGCGCCTCGGCAGGACTTTCGCTGACGCGCCACCCGGCGAGCTGGTGCTGCTGGTGGACTCCGCCGGGCACCTCGCCGTGGCCTGCCGCGGGTGCTCGGCAGCGCGCCGTACCGGCTTGCGACCCGGCACAGTGCTCGAGTTGGCCATCAACTGACGGCCATTCTCCGAAGCGACCGCTGCGACTTATCGGGTAGGGCCAGCAAGCGAAAACGTGCAGACTGGGGTCGATCGGCGTGCACCAGGTCAGCGAGGAGCAGGCATGCACACAGCCATCGTGGGTGCCGGTCCCACCGGGCTCTTCACCGCTATTGCCCTCGCCCGCCGCGGGCATGAGGTCACGGTCGTCGATCGCGACGCCGGTCCTCACGGCGACGGGTCGTGGAAGCGCAGGGGCGTGATGCAATTCCACCACCCGCATGGCTTCCGCCAGCAGGTGGTCAATGCTGTTCTCGCCGAGATGCCAGAGGTCTGGGATGATCTGATGGCAGCCGGAGCGGAGCCGGTCACACTGCCCGACCAACCACGGCGGATCGTCGGGTTGCGCTGCCGGCGCCTGGTCTTCGAACGGATCCTGCGCTCCGCCGCCGAGGCACAGCCCGGTATCACGCTGCGGATCGGTCACGTCGATGACGTCTGCTGCGACCGAGGGCACGCCGTCGGTGTCCGGGTAAACGGTCACCAGGTGGCTGCCGACCTGGTTCTCGACGCATCCGGTCGCGCCGGCCAGCTCGGCCGGACCTTGCGGGCACCGGCCGAGGGTGGTGACTGCGGCATCGCCTACGTGTCGCGGCAGTACCAGCTGCTGCCGGGTGCCGAGCCCGGGCCGACGAACTCACCGATCGGGATGGTGGCGATCTACCCTGGCTACCAGGCGATCGTCTTCCCGCACGACAACCGGATCTTCTCCACCCTCATCGCCCGGGCCAGCACGGACCGCCGGCTGGTGGGGCTGCGATTCCCGCAGGCCTTCGAGGCCGCCTCGCAAGCGATCCCCTCGCTGGCGGCATGGACTGAACCGGACCGGGCCCGGCCGATCACCCCGGTGCTGCCGGGCGGGCGGCTGCACAACACCTATCGCGCACAGCTCGACGACGCCGGCCAGGTGGCCGTCCACGGGCTGATCTTCGTCGGGGACGCGGTGTGCACGACCAACCCCTCGGTCGGGCGGGGCATCGCCACATCGCTGATGCAAGCCCAACGGTTGCTCGCCCTGCTGGACGAGCACCGGCGCGACTTCACGGCATGCTCGCTGGAATTCGACCGCTGGTGCACCGAGAACATCAAGCCGTGGTTCTCCGACCACGTGTACTGGGACGCCGAGCTGATCCGCCGCTGGTCCGGCCAGGACGTCGACCTCACCAAGCCGCTGCCCTCAGACCTGATCATGGCGGCCACCGCGGTCGACCCCGAAATGCTCAAGGTCGTCGGTCCCTACATGGCCATGCATGCCCTGCCCGCCAGCCTCGCCGCCGTTGAGCCGCGGGCCCGGGAGATTTACGCCAGCGGCTGGCGGCCGCCAGTACCCGACGGGCCCACCCGCGACGAGCTGGTTGAGCTGGTCGACGCTTGGTCCGCTCGCGCAGCGGGTAAACACCGTGTTAGTGCGTGAAGTGCCGGGTGCCGGTGAGGTACAGCGGCACCCCGGCGGCCTCGGCGGCGGCGGTCACCTCGGCGTCCCGGATCGACCCGCCGGGATGTGCCACGGCCCGCACCCCGGCCTCGAGCAGCACCTCAAGCCCGTCCGGGAACGGGAAGAAGGCGTCGGAGACGGCCACCGCCCCGGCCGCTCGCTCACCCGCCCGGCTGACCGCAAGCCGCGCGGCGTCAACCCGGTTCACCTGACCCATCCCGATCCCGACGGTCGCTTCATCGGCGGCGAGCAGGATCGCGTTCGAGCGCACTGCGCGGCAGGCTCGCCAGGCGAACGCCAAATCGGCCAGGGTGTCCCCGTCCACCGGCGCACCGGTGGCCAGCGTCCAGGTCGCCGGATCGTCGCCGGGCGCGTCGAGCGCATCCCGTGTCTGCAGCAGCAACCCACCCGACAGCCCCCGGAACTCAATTCCAACCCGCGGCGGGCATGCCGCCAGCAGTAGGCGCAGGTTCTTCTTACGGGCCAGCACATCCCGCGCCTCGTCCGCGTACGACGGTGCGACCACTACCTCGGTGAACACCTTGCTGATCTGCGCGGCCAACTCAAGGGTGACCTCGCGGTTGCAGGCGATCACCGCGCCGTAGGCGCTCACCGGATCGCAAGCGTGCGCCCGGCGGTACGCGTCGGCGACGTCCCCCGCGGCCGAAACGGCGATACCGCACGGGTTGACATGCTTGATGATCGCGACGCACGCGCTGTCATGGTCGTACGCGGCCCGCCACGCGGCGTCGGCGTCAACGTAGTTGTTGTAGGACATTTCCTTGCCGTGCAGCTGCTCGGCGTGCGCTAGGCCGCCCTTCCCCTCGGCGGTGTAGAGGGCAGCCTGTTGGTGCGGGTTTTCGCCGTAGCGCAGCGCCGCGGCCTGCCGCCACGAGGCCGCCACCCAGGCGGGGAATGTGCCCGATGCCGTTGCAGAGCCCATCCACGATGCCACCGCGATGTCGTAGTCGGCGGTGTGCCGGAACGCCGCGACGGCCAGCGCCTGGCGCTGCGGCAGAGTGAACCCACCGGTCCGCACCGCCTCAAGTACGTCGCCGTACGCGGCGGGATCCACCACCACCGCCACCGAGGCGTAGTTCTTCGCGGCCGCCCGCACCATCGCTGGGCCGCCGATATCGATCTGCTCGACGCACTCGTCGAAGCGCGCGCCGGAGGCGACCGTGGCCTCGAACGGGTACAGGTTGACCACCAGCAGCTCGAACGGCGTGATCTTCAGGGTTTCTAGCTGGGCTAGGTGCTCGGGTTTGCGGGTGTCGGCGAGCAGCCCCGCGTGCACCCGGGGATGCAGGGTCTTAACTCGCCCATCGAGGCATTCCGGAAACCCGGTGAGTTCCTCGATCCGGGTCACCGGGACACCTGCGTCGGCGATCACCGTGGCCGTCGATCCAGTGGAGAAGATCTCCACCCCGGCTGCGTGTAACCCGGTAGCCAGCTCCAGCAAGCCAGCCTTGTCTGACACGCTCAGCAGCGCTCTGCGTACCGGCCGGCGCCCGTCTGCCGTCATGGAGCCTGGAGTCATGGAATCGACACCTTTCGTCCGGTGACAGTGCACCCATGGCGGATCAGGTCGGCGACGACGTCCACGAGTAGCTGGCGCTCCACGACTTTGATCCGCTCGTGCAGCTGCTGCTCAGTGTCGTCGGGCAACACGTCCACGGCGCGCTGAGCCACGATTGGGCCGGTGTCCACGCCCGCGTCTACCAGATGCATCGTCGTGCCCGTCACCCGCACGCCGTGCGCCAGCGCGTCGGCCACCGCATGCGTGCCGGGAAAGGCCGGCAGCAGCGACGGGTGGCTGTTGAGGATGCGGCCGCCGAAGCGGTCCAGGAATGCTGGGCCCAGCAGCTTCATGAACCCGGCGGTGACGATGAGATCGGGTGCGTGTGCGGTGACCGCCTCGGTGAGCGCCGCGTCCCAGGACCGGCGGTCGGCATGCCAGGCCAGCTCGACGACGAAGGTAGGCAGCTCGCTCTTCTCGGCGCGCCGCAGCCCACCGGCGCCAGGCCGGTCCGCGCCGACGGCGACGACCTGGGCGGGGTGGTCGGGGCCGGCAGCGTCCAGCAGCGCCTGCAGCAATGTCCCGGTGCCGGACACCAGGACAACGACCCGGGCAGGGGTCGGCAGGCGGAGCTGGTACACGGTGTCCTGACGGTAGCGGCGCGATCGCGGAGACACCGCAAGACTAGCCAATAGTGACGTGCGGGCACTCCGGGTGGCGGTGATCGGCGTCGGCTTAGCGCGTAAGGAAGCTGGGGGTCTTGATCGCGTGGTGTAGGGCGACGATGCCGCCGGTGAGGTTGCGCCAGGCGACGTCGGTCCAGCCGGCGGCGGCCACCCGCCGCGCGAGCTGCTCCTGGCTAGGCCAGGCCCGGATGGTTTCGGCGAGGTAGACGTAGGCCTCCGGATTGCTACTCACCCGGCGCGCGACTGCCGGCAGCGCGCGCATCAGGTACTCCAGATACACGATGCGAAAAGGTGCCCAGGTCGGAGTGGAAAATTCGCAGACCACCAGCCGGCCACCCGGCCGCGTCACCCGGGCCATCTCAGCCAGCGCGGCGTCGGGATCGGCCACGTTGCGCAATCCGAAGGAAATCGTGACCGCGTCGAAGACACCATCGGCGAACGGTAAGGCCAGCGCATCGGCTCCAACCAGCGGCACCCGGCGATACCGGCCCGCGCGCAGCATCTCGAGGGAGAAGTCGGCAGCCACGCTCCACGCCCCGGCGCGGGTGAACTCGATGGTGGACACTGCGGTGCCCGCGGCCAGGTCGAGCACCCGCTCCCCGGCCTTGGCGGCCACCGCCATGCGGGTGCACCGGCGCCACCACCTGTCCTGACCGAACGACAGCACGGTGTTCGTCAAGTCGTAGCGGCGGGCGACCGCGTCGAACATCGCCGCGACATCACGGGGGTCCTTGTCCAGCCCGGCTCTTGACACAGCGCAACCCTACGGCTGGTGGCTCTTCGAGTATCGCTAACGCGCCCGTCCCACCTTCTCTCAGACGTGCGTCATCGCGGGTCAGCGAAGGTGCCGGGACTGTTCGGGGTGGCTCGCCACTGCGATGCGCGCTGCGGGCTCGCCTGCGACAGCGCCCTGCGTACGCCCTCAGCGTCGAGGTCGGCGGTGTAGACCGGGCTACCCGGCTGCTGGCGCCAGGACTCATCCAGGCCGCCGGCGTCGACCGCGTCGAACCCGAGCTCGTCGATCAGTTTCATGACGATCTGTTTCGCGTTGTCGTCGTCCCCTGCTACCGGTAGGGCAATCCGTCCGGGGCCTGGCGGGCGGCCGTAATCACGTAAGTGATCCGCGTATATGTTGTTAAAGGCTTTGATCACCGGTCGACCGAGTTGCTGTTCCACCCAGCGGCTTTCTGGCATGCCGTTCTCGATTGCATCGATGCGGCCGTCTCGTTGTTGGGGGTAATAGTTTCCGGTGTCGATGACTACCGTCTCGCTGGTGCCGGCGAATAGGTCGTCCGGCAAGTCGGACACATTTTTTTCCGGGATTGTCACCACAACCACGTCTGCATCCCGTACCGCTTCAGTGACCGTAACCGCGGTTGCCCCGGCCTGCGTGGCCAGTTCCTGCAACGTCTGCGGGCCACGCGAGTTCGCCACCGACACGTCATGGCCTAACGACGCCAGACGCCGCGTCAACGTGCCCCCGATATTCCCTGCTCCAATGATGCCGATCTTCATCTTCTGACCATGCCCGGATCAGCTCGCCGCGAAACGTCCGCCGACTGAGCAGCCGACACCGCGACGGGCGCGCTGGCCGGCGGCAGTGCCCGGCCCAGTTCCGCCTACGCTGACCGCGGAGCGCACTCGCTGGCGGCTTCACCACCCCGAAAGGAAAGGTGATGTATTCATTACTGTTCTACGATTATGTAGCTGACATTGCTGAACGTCGCGCACCTTTTCGCGATGCGCACCTGGCACTAGCTGGCGAGATGCACGAACGAGGCATCCTGCGGATGGCAGGCGCCCTTATCGAACCGTTGGATGGCGCCGTCCTAGCCTTTGCGACCGATGACCGATCGGTGGTGGAGGATTTCGTATCGCGAGATCCGTATGTACGTGAAGGGCTAGTCACGTCCTGGCGAGTCAGACTCTGGAATGTCGTCATCGGCTGAAGGCCCCAAAGCCCGGCGTTGGCGGATGCAGACTGGGCTGCAGAGCTCCGGCGGATTTGCATCCACCAACGCGAGCCGGCTCTTCGAACGGACCACCGGGGCGATCACCTGACGTAATCAGCCGCGGCTGCGCTCGGATTGTCCGATCGCGGATGCCTGGGCGTCCCGGCGCTGCGCCCAGGTTCTGCGATCGACAATCCATACGATGCCGCAGCTCGGCGCGCCGCACATGAGGGTTTTCCCCTACCGGATCCCTGGTTGCGTCCCGGAGGGCGGTACTTGACGGCTGACCACTGTCAGCGCGACGCGCTGCGGCGATGGCGGTGTCGCCGGCGCAACCACCAGGTGGCCGGGCCCAGCAGCGACCATACCGCCGCCACGGTGAGCACCGCCGGGGTCACGCCAAGCACCCAGCTGCGGCCGGCAACGCGGACGCGGTCCGGATCGGCACGGTCGTACTCGACCCGTACCAGCTGGCCGACCTGCAGCTCCGACGGATAGGCAACGCCCTCGTCCGGGCGGTACACCTTGCCGGTGGGCACGGCGAACTGCACCAGGGTACGCATCGGAGTGACGACGAGAACCTGGGCGGTGGCATGGCCGGTACGTGCGCCGATCCGGGCGTCGTCCAGCGCCGCCCCAGCAACCGCCATGGTGATGAGTGCGGTCAGCACCCCCGCCGCCGCAAGCGGCACCCACCAGAGCCCCCGGCGCCGCCGGCGGGCAGCTGGGCGGGTGATTCCAGAAACGGGTGCGGTAGCCAGCGCGGTCATCGCACGCAGGGTAGCGCTGGCGTGACGGGGATCGCCGCGCGCGGCATCATCCGAGTCGCCCTAATACGCTGACGGGGTGACCACCGCCCCGCTGACTGACCGGCTGGTCGTGCGCTCGCGTCTGGTGCCGGGCGGTACCGACCTGCTCGATATGTTGCCCTCCCCGCGCGGGGTGCTGTCCTGGGTGCGCGCCGGGGAGGGGTTGGTGGCCTGGGGCGAGGTGGCTCGGGTCTGCACCGAGGGCCCGCACCGCTTTGCCCGGGCGCAGGACTGGTGGCAGTCCTTCTGCGCCCAGCTGGACACCCGGGATGAGGTCGGGCTGCCCGGCAGTGGTCCGGTTGCCTTCACCAGCTTGGCTTTCGATGACTCCCCGGGCAGTTCGGTGCTGGTGGTACCTCGAGTGGTGGTGGGGCGTCGGGACGGCCTGACCTGGGTCACCGAGTTCCAGACCGGTGTCGCGACCGGGCCGGTGGTGCCGGTCAGTCGACCTAAGGGCTTGCGCTACTCCGACGGGGAGCTGCCGGTGGCCGCATGGCGTGAGGCGGTGGCGCGCGCGGTATCGCGGATGCGTGATGGGTCAATCCCGGCGAAGGTGGTGCTCGCCCACGACCTGCTGGCCGTCGCTGACGAACCGCTGGATCCGCGGTTCCTGCTGCACGGGCTGGCCGCCCGGTACCCGTCCTGCTGGACGTTCGCGGTAGACCAGCTGGTGGGGGCCACCCCGGAGCTGTTGCTGCGCCGGCGCGGCACCGAGGTGCTCTCCCGGGTGCTGGCCGGCACCATCTGGCCACATGACGGCGCCAACGCCGGGGCGCTGGCGCTGGAGCTGCTGGAGTCGGCGAAGGATCGCGACGAGCATCGCTACGCGGTGGATTCGCTGGCCCAGGCGCTCAACCCGTTCTGCACCGACCTGACCGTGCCCGCCGCGCCGAGCGTGCTGGAGCTGCGCAACGTGCTGCACCTGGCCACCGAGGTGCGTGGGGTGCTGCACCCCGCCGGCCCGCCGTTACTGACGTTGGCCGACGCCGTGCACCCCACCGCCGCCGTGGGCGGCACTCCCACCCCCGCGGCGGTCAGCACCATCAGCGAGCTGGAGGCGATGGACCGCGGGCGCTACGCCGGGCCGGTCGGCTGGGTCGACGCCGCGGGGGACGGCGAGTTGGGCATTGCGCTGCGCTGCGCTCAGGTCGTCGGCCGGTTCGCCCGGCTGTTCGCCGGCTGCGGGATCGTGGCCGGTTCCGACCCAGACTCCGAAGTCGCCGAAGCCGCCGCGAAGCTCGTTCCCATCCGCGACGCCCTGGAAGGCGTCCACTGATCTTCCCGCCAAAAAACCCCGATATGTCTCCATGTCGGGGGCCAGGGGTGGGCGGCGGGGGTTAGCTGGGTGGGGAGGCGGGGCGGGTGGGGGCGAACAACCAGGTTTGGGCTACGTCGTCGATGTTCTTCCCGGAGACGCGCTTGACGGTGGCGAGGAAGTCTTGCACCGATCCGTTCCCGCCGGCCCGATCGGTGGCCCAGGCGCGCAACGAGGCGAAGAAGTTCTGGTCCCCGACCGCCACCCGGATCGCCTGCAGCGCCATCCCACCGCGGGTATAGACCGGTCCGTCGAGTACGGCCGTCGCGCCGGGTGCCCCCGGCGGGATCCGCCAGAAGTCGTCGTCGGCGGGGTGGGCGGCGTAGTCACGCGCGGCGATCTGCTTGGCGCTCGGACCACCGGTGCGTTCGGAGTAGAGCCATTCGGCGTAGGTGGCGAAGCCTTCGTTGAGCCATATGTCACTCCAGTGACGCACCGACACGCTATCGCCGAACCACTCGTGAGCCAGTTCGTGCACCACAACAGTGACATCCGGACCCGCGCCGAAAAACCCTTCGCCGTAGACCGGGCGAGTCTGGTTCTCCAGCGCAAAGCGCAAAGGAGCATCCGGTACCACGCCGCCGAGCTGGTGGAACGGGTACGGGCCGAAAATCCCGGAGAGGAAGTCGAGAATCTCCGGTGTCCGCTCCACCGAAGCGCGCGCCGCCTCCGCCAGCTGGGGGTCCAGGCCGCGGTCATAGGCAGCCAGGTAGAGACCGTAGCGGGTGTCGCGGCGGACGATGTCGTAGTGGCCAATCGCGACGAAGGCCAGATAGGTGGCCATCGGCTCACTTTCCTGCCAGCGCCACTGCTCCATGCCTGGGCTGGCCGGCTCAGGGCCGCCGAGCAAGGCTCCGTTGGAGATCACCTGCAGGCCGGCGGGCACGATCGCGGTGATGGTGAATTTCGCCTTGTCCGAGGGGTGGTCGTTGGACGGGTACCACCAGGGCGCAATCTGGGGTTCGCCCACCGCGACCGCGCCGTCCGCGGTACGGACCCAGGGTGAGGGCTCATCGGGTCCTTCCGGGATGGTCGAGGGAACCCCGGCGTAGTCCACATGCACCGTCATGGGCGTTCCGGCCGGCACCGGCGTAGCCGGCGTGACCTGCAGCTCCCCACCAATCTGGTGCAGTTGCACTGGCTGGTCGTTCACCGTGGCAGCCAAGGCGGGCAACCTCAGATCGAGGTCAAACCGGGCGAGGCTCTCGGTGGCCCGGGCGGTGATCGTGGTGTGGCCCTCGAGCCGACCGGTGGGTGGGTCGTAGCGAACCTGAATGTCGTAGGCGGTGACGTCGTAGCCGCCGTTGCCGGCGAGCGGAAAGTAGGGATCACCGATGCCCTCAGATCCGATCACCGGTGCCGCCGACGCTGGAGGTGGTGATGGCGCAGACGAGGCCCGCGTACCCGCCGATTTCGTGCCCCGCCACGGGACTACCAGCGCGATCACCACCAGCAGCACCGCCAGCGCCGGGCCGATCAGCAGAATCCGGTTTCGCACGGACACCTCCCTCGTGAGTGGGTAACAGTGTTCCAGCACCGAACGCCACTCACGAGCATCCGCGTTAGCCTGCCGCGGTGGTCTCTGAATTGTTCGATCCCTCTGCGTGGCGCACAGTCGACGGGTTCAACTTCGCCGATATCACCTACCACCGGGCGGTGGCGCAGGGTACGGTCCGGATCGCCTTCAACCGGCCGGAAGTGCGCAACGCGTTCCGTCCGGCCACCGTGGATGAGCTTTACCGCGCGCTGGACCACGCGCGAATGACTTCGGACGTTGGATGCGTGCTGCTGACCGGCAACGGGCCCTCGCCGCGAGACGGCGGCTGGGCGTTCTGCTCGGGAGGGGACCAGCGTATCCGCGGCCGGTCGGGCTACCAGTATGCGTCCGGGGAGACCGCGGACACCATCGACCCGGCGCGCGCCGGGCGGCTACACATTCTGGAGTGCCAGCGACTGATCCGGTTCATGCCAAAGGTGGTCATCGCAGTGGTGCCGGGTTGGGCGGCCGGGGGCGGCCACTCCCTGCATGTGGTCTGCGACCTGACCCTGGCGTCGGCTGAACACGCCCGGTTCAAGCAGACCGACGCCGATGTGGCCTCCTTCGACGGCGGGTTCGGCTCGGCCTACCTCGCCCGGCAGGTGGGGCAGAAGTTCGCCCGGGAGATCTTCTTCCTCGGGCGCGAGTACAGCGCGGCCGATGCGCACCGGATGGGCATGGTCAACGCCGTGGTACCGCACGCGGCGCTGGAAAAGACCGCGCTGGAATGGGCCGCCGCGGTCAACGCCAAATCGCCCACTGCGCAGCGGATGCTCAAATACGCGTTCAACCTGATCGACGACGGGCTGGTCGGCCAGCAGCTGTTCGCCGGCGAGGCGACCAGGCTGGCGTACATGACTGACGAGGCTGTCGAAGGACGCGACGCCTTCCTGCAGAAGCGTTCCCCCGACTGGTCACCATTTCCCTGGTACTACTGACCGCATCCATACGACACCTCAGAGCTAGACGTAGCTGGATGCTGGTCGAGCGCGATAGAAAACATAAACACATCCGCAAAGAGCACGCAATTCATGGCGATCGCCGTGCACTGTGTGATTGTTTGAGCATTGGACAGTAATGTGGCGCAGGATCCGCGCTAAGA
>DASQVU010000438.1:0-2449 GCA_035640615.1 Pseudonocardiaceae bacterium | reverse complement strand
GCTCCAGGCCGCGGGCCTAGCAGAGCAATTCTGATGGTCACCACACTGGGTGGGTTGCGGGCTGCCTGCGGTGAGGTGACCGAGGCCGGCGCTGACGATGTTGTGGATGGAGTGCCGGCGCGCTGGGTGGCCTGGCCCGGCAGCACCGAGGAAGTCTCGGCGGTGCTGCGTACCGCGAGTGAACTGGGGCTATGCGTCATTGCCCGGGGGAGCGGGACGCGCCTGGCATGGGGCCTTCCACCAACCGGTCTGGACCTGATCGTGGACCTCTCCCGGATGGCAGCGGTGGTCGCGCACGCCGCCGGTGACCTGGTCGTTACGGTGCAGGCCGGCCTGCGGATGGCCGATCTGCAGGCTGCCTTGGCGGCGCACCGCCAGCGGCTCGCGCTGGACGGCGCCGACACGTTGGGCGGCACCATCGGCGGGACCATCGCCACCGCCACGTCTGGGCCGTTGCGCTACCGCTACGGCTCGGTGCGTGACCTGCTCATCGGGATCACCGTGGTGCTCGCCGACGGCACTATTGCCCATGCCGGGGGCACGGTAGTGAAAAACGTCGCCGGCTACGACCTCGGCAAGCTCTATACCGGCTCACTGGGCACTCTAGGCGTGATCACCGAAGCGGTGTTTCGCCTGCATCCGTTGCCCGAGAGCCGGCGCTGGATCACCGCAACGACGGATGACTCCTCGCGTGCGGCCGCGGCGATCGCTGCTGTCCGGGCGTCGCAGCACGATCCAGCGGCCCTCGAGGTGAACCGCGCCGCACCGGGCGATGCTGTGACGGTCGGGGTCGCCATCGAGGGTGTCCACGGCGGTATCGCCGCTCGCGCGGACCGGGTGGTCAACCTGCTGAGCACTGCAGCCGGGAGGCCAGCGACCGTGGCCGAACATCCGCCGGAGTGGTGGGGGCAGCCACCGCCGGCCCCGCACGCGACGGTCAGCTGCGAGCCGACCGGGCTGGCTGATCTGCTCACCAACGCCCCGGGGACGCTTCGGGGCAGCGCCGGAGCCGGGGTGCTGACCGCGGGGCTTGGCGACGATGACCGGTTAGGCACTGAGCTGGCACAGCTGCGGGAGATTGCCGGACGGCATGGCGGACATGCGGTCTTGCGCTGCGCTGCACCGCACCGCAAGGCAGGCTTGGACGTGTGGGGACCGGTGCCTGCGTTGACGTTGATGCGCCGGCTCAAAGACCAATTCGACCCGGACCACCGGCTGGCACCGGGCCGGTTCGTAGGAGGAATCTGACGTGACCGCGGGTGCTTTCGACGATCATCACCCGCCGCAGCTCGAGCTGATCAAGGACTGCGTGCATTGCGGGTTCTGCTTGCCCTCTTGCCCCACCTACGTGCTCTGGGGAGAGGAGATGGATTCCCCACGCGGACGCATCCATCTGATGAAGACCGGTCTGGAGGGCGAGCCACTGTCGGAATCGATGGTGGGGCATTTCGATGCCTGCCTAGGCTGCATGGCCTGCGTCTCGGCCTGCCCTTCCGGCGTTCGTTACGGCACGCTGATTGGCGATACCCGAGCCCAGGTGGAACGCCGCTACGAGCGGCCCCACCAGGAACGGGCGCTCCGTGAGGCGATCTTCTGGTTGTTCCCTTACCCGAGGCGGCTGCGAGCGTTGCGCGGACCGCTGATGTTGTACCAGCGCAGCGGGTTGGCCCGGTGGCTGCGGCGAAGCGGGCTGCTCGATCGGCTGCCGGCGACGTTGCGGGTGATGGAGTCGCTGATCCCGACGCTGACCACGCGGCAGGAATTACCGCAACGAGTGCCCGCCCGCGGACAGCGACGTGCGGTGGTCGGAATGCTTACCGGCTGCGTGCAGGACGCGCTGTTTCCTGAGGTCAATGCCGCTACCGCGCGGGTGCTCGCCGCTGAGGGCTGCGACGTCGTGATTCCCCGTGGGCAGGGCTGCTGTGGGGCGTTGTCACAACACAGCGGTCGGGAGGACGAGGCGATCCGCTTCGCCCGCGCATTGATCGACTGCTTCGACGCTGCCGGAGTGGATTACATCGTGGTCAACGCGGCGGGCTGTGGTTCGGCGATGAAGGAGTATGCGCACCTGCTGCGCGACGATCCGCACTACGCGAGGCGTGCGCAGGCGTTCGTCGAACGCACCCGCGATGTCTCCGAGCTGCTCGTCGAGCTCGGCCCGGTGGCGCCGCGCCACCCGTTGGAGATCAC
Source organism: Pseudonocardiaceae bacterium (assembly GCA_035640615.1). Taxonomy (GTDB): domain Bacteria; phylum Actinomycetota; class Actinomycetes; order Mycobacteriales; family Pseudonocardiaceae. The sequence continues at coordinate 259 of DASQVU010000438.1, read as the reverse complement.
CATCGCCTACCACGATGCCTGCCATCTGGGACACGCCCAGGGAATCCGGTCCCAGCCTCGGCAGTTGCTGCGCGACATTCCCGGGGTGACGCTTGCCGAGATCCCCGAAGCCGACCTCTGCTGCGGTTCGGCGGGGATCTACAACTTGCTGTACCCGGAGCCGGCCACCGAACTGGGTGACCGCAAAGCCCGCAACGTGCTGGCCACCGGGGCGTCTATGCTGGTCACCGGGAACCCGGGCTGCTTGATGCAGATTACC
>DASQVU010000437.1:0-10540 GCA_035640615.1 Pseudonocardiaceae bacterium | reverse complement strand
CGAATACCAGCACGGCGATGACCACTGGGGTTTCCCGATTGCCCAAATGGCCGAGATCAGCAAGTGACTTCGCAACGATCCCCGAAGATGACACGTAGGTCACTCCAGCCAAGGCGACCGCGGCGATCGGGCCCCATCCCCACGCCAGCGCAAGCGCGGCCCCAGGAGCAGCATTGAGCACCAGGTCAAGGAATCCGGCCGCGCGGTTGTGACGCAGCCCAGCCACCAGCTCGTCGGCGGAGTATTCCAGACCCAGGCTTAGCAGCAGCAACACTGCCCCCAGCTGGGCGCCTACCTCGATGAACTGCCGACCTTCGTCGCTTGCTGCCAGCGGCAGGACACCATGCTCGCTAAACGCCAGCCCGGCTAACAGGTACAGCGGCACCGGAGACACCCTCAGCCGGTGAGCGAACAGCCCGAGCACACCCAGCCCGAACAACACGGCGCCCAACTCCAGCAACACGTGCGCCGACGGCAACTGATGCCCTGCCGCCATGGCCAGCAGCTGACGACCCCCACCCATCATTACGATTGGTCTTCGCTGAGGTGCCAGACGCGGTGGTGGGTACGCGAGTGCGGATCGCCTTCTCCTGGCGGCGTGGCCATCAACTCCACCAGCGCCGCGCATTCCTGCGGTTGCAGCGTCACCGACTCCGAACAGTTGTCCGGATCGTCCTGCGAGTAGACAATTACGTCGGTCCGGCCATCCCGATGTATCACCAAGCCAAGCCGCCGACCAGCAGCAGTGGCGAAGTCATACCGGATCCCCACCCCGGGTAGCGGTGTTTGCTCCACCTCCATCGGCGACCTCCTTCCTCAGCCGTCTGAAACTTCCAGCTGAGCGCTCATGCATGCGGCATGGTTGGGATTCCTTCGTGGAGATTCAGCCCCCGCCGAGCCATCGGTTCACCATGTTTCCCACAGTTCCGTCTCGATGGTCAACTGCCTGACGGACCGCCAGCGACGGCGTACTGCGCGCCACGGTGTGCTGGCGAGATTCGGCGAGATGGCGGTAGAGCAGGTTGACGTAGTCCTGCTCCACCGCGATCGCAGCAGCTACGCATTCACCTTCAGCGGGTACGGCGAATGTCACGGCAACCGGCGAGCGGCCGCCGGCATTCCAAGGTGGCGAGACCCGCGTTCCGGGTCGGTCAGTGTAGTCAGCCGTTCGCGTCCGCGCCGGCGCTTCCGATCTCGCTTCCGGCGCTATGGCTGGCGGTGGCGACGGTGCCAGCAGCGGTGCTGCCCGCCCCGGCAGTGTCCGGGTTCGCCGTGCCTGGCTGGTTTAGCCACCAGAGCAGGTTGATGTTATGCGTGTGGCCGGCGCCGCCGTGGCTTCCCGGCCCGCCGCTCGTGCCGCTGCTGTTGCCGTCGAGGACTCCCTGAATAGCCGCGCTATGCATCGACAAGACGGTGCGCGCGGGCAGCAATTCTGCCTCGTAGCAGCTGATTTCGGCGTCGCTCATAGCATCGAACATGATAATTTCCCCCAACAGTCACATCGCGAATTACTCAGAAGGCGCGTGTACGGCCCGGAACGGCGGGCAGCGCCGGTCCGGCCGTCACTTACAGTGCCTAAACCCGCCACGGGGTCGCAATCCGTAATCCTACCTAACTCATGCGGTGCACTACCTAAGTTCCCAGGGTCACTCAACCCCGACCCAGGTAACGGGACGCGGGGCGGTCACCTAGGTGCACGGATCTCAGCAGGGCTTTCACGCAGAGGTCGTCAGGCACCGCGGAACTCAGGCGGACGCTTGGCCAGGAACGCACGTAGCCCTTCCTCGGCGTCTGCGGTGCTCTGGCTGACCGCCGTCACGAGCGCCTCAGCCCAGAAGCCATCGCTTCGTGCCATGTCGCCGATGCGCGCCAGGGCGGTGAGGATCAGCTGATTGGTCAACGGCGCATTGCCGGCGATCTGGACGGCGAGATCCCGGGCCCGCTGCTGCGCGCTTCCTGGCGCCACGAGCTCATGTGTCAGCCCGAGCCGGTGGCCCTCCTCGGCGGTGAGGCGCCGACCTGTGAGCATCATCTCTCGCATCCGATCAGCACCGAGGATGCGACCCGCCCTGACCGACGCACCGCCGCCGACGAAGATACCCAGGCGCCCTTCCGGGAACGCATAAAACGTGCTGGAGTCGGCGACGCGCACGTGCGCGGTCAACGCGAGTTCCAGACCACCGCCGATCACGGCGCCGTGCAGCGCCGCGACCAAGGGAACCCGACCATGCTCGATGGTCTCGAACGCCCGATGCCACAGCCGCGAGTGCTCCATGGCTTCAAACGGCGTGCGGCGACTGTGCTCGTCCAGGTCCAGCCCGGCGCAGAAATGCTCTCCATCGGCAAACAGCACCGCCGCTCGGACAGCAGACGGTGGCTCAGCGAAGAACGCGCCGATCTCCCTGATCAGCAGCTCATTCAACGCATTGCGCTTCTCTGGGCGAGTAAGGCGCAATACCGCGATCGAGCCGTCAATCTCGACGTGTAAAAGGGGGCGCTCATTCATGACGCGACACTACCGCCCGGCGCTTCGGAATCCGGAAGATCCAGCAGGATGTAGTTGTCGGAGCGGTCCCGGTCCTCGCCAATCAGGAGGCACCACCACGCTCTACCGGCCAAACTCGCAGGGCAGCGTGAGCGTCGTACATGACGATGGGTTCGAGGCAAGGTTGCCGGGTTCGTCGGGGTACGCGCTAGCGTGGAGTAGAGTTTGTCCGGCATGTGACGACATCAATGTCGATCCGGGTGAAGTTGATCGATTGGCTCGGTAGCGATGATTTTTCGTAGTCCTTTCCCGGAGATCGTGATTCCAGCCCTCCCGCTGACAGAGTTCGTGCTCGGTCAGGCAGCGGAGCGCGCCAGCAAGCCTGCCCTCATCGACGCTGAGACCGGCCGCACGATTGGTTATGGCCAGCTCGCTGAGCTGGTTGAACGGGTAGCGAGCGGGCTGCGCCGACTCGGTCTGCGCAAGGGTGATGTGTTGGCCACCCTGTTGCCCAATCTGCCGGAGTTCCCGGCGGTCTTCTTGGCGGTAGCGCGCGCAGGTGGAATCTGTTCCACGATGAGCCCTCTGTACACGTCGTCCGAGGTTGCCACCCAGCTGCGCGATTCAGGGGCGCGTTTTCTGGTTACGGTCCCGACGCTGCTTGAGACGGCACGCACCGCAACCGCTGGTCTGGATGTGCGCCTGATCGTCGTGGGATCAGCGCAGAACTCCATCAGCTTTGAGGAACTGGCCGTCGGCGCAAACGACCTCGCGCCGCCGGACATCGATCCCACGCAGGACCTGGCCGCACTGCCGTACTCCAGCGGTACCACCGGATTACCCAAGGGCGTCATGATCACACACCGCAATCTGGTCGCCAACACCCTGCAATGCAGCCCGTTTAATGTGGTCGACGATGACGTCATCATCGCGGTGGCGCCCTTTTTTCATATCATGGGCATGTCGTGCATCATGCTCAACGGTCTGTTCCGTGGCGCGACATTGGTGACCATGCCGCGCTTTGACCTGGCTGGATTTCTGGCCGCGATCGAGCGCTATCGGGTCAGCTGCGCCATCCTCGCCCCACCATTGCTGCTGGCACTGGCCCAGCACCCGCTGGTGGACCGACACGATCTGTCTAGCCTGCGCTGGATCGTCAGCGGTGGTGCACCGTTGGGGGCTGAGGTGGGGCGTGCCTGCGCCCAGCGGCTGGGCTGCCAGCTTGGGCAGGGCTGGGGAATGACCGAGTGTGCCGGGGTCGGCGCTACCTACCCGCCGGGCGCCGGCAAGCCGGGCACCATTGGAGTACCTGTGCCCAACACGGAAATGAAAGTCATCGACACAGTGACCGGTGCTGAATTGGGGCCGGGGGAGATCGGTGAGATCTGCCTTCGAGGTCCCAACGTGATGAAGGGCTACTTTCATCAGCCAGCCGCGACAGCTGCCACCATTACTTCGGAGGACTGGCTGCGTACCGGTGACATCGGCAGTATTGACACCGACGGTTTTCTGTCGATCGTCGATCGGCTCAAAGAGCTGATCAAGTACAAAGGCTACCAAGTCGCCCCGGCCGAGTTGGAGGCACTGCTGCTAGCTCATCCCGCAGTGGCCGACGCGGTGGTGATCCCCAGTCCGGACGAGCAGGCCGGCGAAGTCCCCAAAGCATTCCTCGTTCTCAAAACGGATTCGTGCACAGTCCCCGATCCGGAACAGATAATAGCCTGGGCGACCAACCAGGTGGCACCGTATAAACGTATTCGACGTTATGAGCTCATTGACGTGGTCCCGCGCACCACATCCGGCAAGATCGTCCGCCGCGGGCTTATCGAACGCGAACGCAAACTTCAAAGCGCCGCGCCGACTGAACAGTAATTCCGGTTCCGATCAGACACAGATGCCTCTGGTAGGCCTCGGTTACGGGTCTCGTGATCAGATAAGGGATCGACTTACTCTAGGTATTTCATTGATCGGACCAACTACCGCTTCCGGCGGTGCGCTATCCATGTCGGGCTGCGTTCTGAGCTGGTTAATCTGGGATCTGTGAGTCGACGCGTGAAGATCGTTTGTACGATCGGGCCGGCTACGGCGTCCTTAGACCGGATCCGGGAACTGGTACGGGCAGGGATGGACGTCGCGCGGTTGCATCTCAGCCACGGCTCCCATGCTGATCACGCTCGGGTGTATTCGATGATCCGGCAGGCCAGCGACGAGTCCGGTCGGGCGGTGGGCATCCTGGCGGACTTGCAAGGCCCCAAGGTCCGGCTGGGACGGTTTGCAGCTGGCCCGGTGCAGTGGTGTGCCGGTGATGAGGTGCGCCTCACCGTCGCGGAGGTGGTCGGCACGCATGATCGGGTGTCCACCACGTATGCCGGGCTGGTCGCCGATGCCGGTGAAGGCGACAGGTTGTTGGTCAATGACGGCAAGGTCGCGCTGGTGGTGCGTAAGGTCGAGGACGCTGACGTCGTGTGTGAGGTCGTCGAGGGCGGCCTGGTCAGCGATCACCAGGGATTGTCCCTGCCGCGGATGAACGCCTCAGTGCCGGCACTGTCAGCCAAGGACATCACCGATCTGGAGTTCGCCCTGCGCCTGCGGGTAGATCTGGTGGCGCTGCCGTTCGTGCGGTCCCCGGCCGATATCGACCAGGTGCATCGGATGATGGATGCACTGCCCGGTGGCCGGCTACCAGTGATCGCCAAGCTGGAGAAGTCTCAGGCCGTGGATAACCTGGAAGCAATCGTGGTGGCCTTCGACGGCGTGATGGTCAGCCGCGGTGCTCTCGGCGTGGAGCTACCCCTGGAGCAGGTGCCGCTGGTGCAAAAACGGGCTATCCAGATGGCCCGGGAGAACGCCAAACCGGTGGTTGTGGCCACGCAGATGCTCGATTCCATGATCGCTAATACCCGACCGACCAGAGCGGAGGCCTCCGATGTGGCCAGCGCCGTACTCGACGGTGCTGATGCGGTCATGCTCTCGCAGGAGACCAGCGTGGGTCGCTACCCCATCGAGTCGGTTAACACCGCCAGCCGGATCATCCGCGCCGCCGAAGCCAGCGTCGCAACCGTCCCACCGCTGAATCATGTGCCGCACACCCAGCGCGGGGTACTGGCGTGTGCGGCTCGGGAGATCGGCGAGCAGCTCGAGGCCAAGGCTCTGGTCGCGTTTACCCACTCCGGGGACACCGCGCGCCGGCTGGCCCGATTGCATTCCCACCTGCCGCTGTTGGCCTTTACCCCGGTACCGGTGGTGCGCAACCAGCTCGCACTGAGCTGGGGTACCGAAACTTTCCTGGTAGCGCCGGTACGGACCACCGACGTGATGGTTTGGCAAATCGACGAAGCAGTGCTGTCGATCAAGCGCTACCAGCCCGGTGATCTGGTAGTGGTGGTAGCCGGATCGCCGCCGGCAACTGAGGGCTCCACCAACCTCATCCGAGTACACCGCCTCGGAGAGGACGACCTCGGCTAACTTCTGACGGCCCAGTGGCTTAATGAGGTCTGGGCTGCAAGCCCAGCAGCCGCCTTAGTCGGGCACGTGCACGGCCACCGTTGCGAGGGGAGGGGACCGTGACCGGTGTCTGAATCTGCTGGGCCAGCTGCGCGCAACGGGGACACAACGGACCGGCGGAACTGGCCAGCGCGGCGACGTAGACCAGATGCCCGCACATCGCGGTATAGGTACCTCGCCGGGCGGCAATGCCAACCGTCGCAGCGTCGTAGCTGACCAAGTGATCAAGCCCATCCAAGGTGCAGGTAAAACACGACGCCCCGCCGGCCGACCCATCGAGCTTCACCGCGCCACCTCCCTGTCTGCTGAGACGAGCGGCCAGTGTGTTAAAGGTGACCAACCCGTCGTTATCGCATGGGGCTTGGAAGCACTGTTCCAGCGGTCGTAGGACCGCGCCAAAAGAGCAACACATCTGTACGTACGCTGCCGCGGCGGGCCAATAGCGAACCCGGTGAACTGGCGCCCACGGAGAGGCATCTCTACGTTGTTCGAGTAACGTGATAACAGTACGTCACAGCGAAATCAGGCAGGGATCGTATCAGGCTTCGAGGGGCAACGCGAACAGACGAGCGGTTACGACGTCAAGGTGAACATGAGCTACCCCCGGATCGAATCACTCAACGCGGTGAAGGGTGTGTACTGCGGGAGTCCGTCGTGGTACAGGAGCCGGGACCAATCTGCACGCCGCCCTATTCAAGGACTCTATGAAAACCTTCTACGGCCGACCGCCAAATACAATAACTGACCACCCAGTCCTGAAAAGGCTAGCACTATATTCTTTTTCAGTTGCTCGATACCCGGCGGCGGACGCGCGCGCAGCGGCTGAGGAGCACGAACGGCAAGCCGAAAGCTTCGAGCGCGCAGAGCAGGACCAGCAGGCCACTTGGTGGCAAGCACCCGGCGGCCCCCGCAGCGTGGCTGGGGGCCGTTCCGCGGTGATCCGGCGAGGGTTCGCGGCTTGAACTGGGTTTAGTGGGCATCCGTGGGGGAACCCGTAGTTGCACGGCGGCCGGCTGCAATGTCTGGGCAGTAGAGGAGACGAGATGGCGGGCGCAGCCGGCGGTGTTGGACCCACCGGTGTCACCGAAGTTCATATCGCGGCCAGCACCCTGGCAATCCCCATGGTCCGCACCCTCGCGGCCGATCTGGCCGCCCGCGCTGATTTCGATCTCGATACGATCGCCGACCTGCGGGTGGCCGTAGATGATGCGTGCGCCCGGCTCGTGCGACTGGCCGCTGCGAACGCGACGCTAAGCTGCTGCTTTGATGTCCGCCTCGAACGCATCGAGGTGACCGCCGAAGTTGAGGTCGAGGACATGATGGATCCACTGCCCAGAGGGTCATTCGGCTGGTGGGTCCTACGATGCCTAGCCGATGAAGTTAGCGCCGTTGTGCTGCCCGGTGAATCCGGTCAGGGAGGTCGGGTGTGCATCATCTTGATCAAATACGCGCTGCCCGCGGGACTGTGGTGACTGACGCGGTGTCAGCGACCGGGACAGAGCATGGTGAATATTCCCATCTCGTGGCGCTCCAGCACCGCTATGCCCGGCTTGCCGCAGAGGACCCCCAGCGGCAGCGGGTACGCGCAGAATTGATCAGCGGCTACCTCCCGGTAGCCGAGCACCTCGCACGCCGCTTCGCCGGCCGCGGTGAGCCGCTGGAGGACCTGATCCAGGTCGCCACCATCGGTTTGATCAATGCTGTGGACCGATTCGAACCCGACCGCGGGGGTAGCTTTTTTTCCTTCGCGATACCGACGATCACCGGCGAGCTACGCCGATACTTCCGCGATCACGGTTGGTCTACCAGGGTGCCGCGGGGACTCAAAGATCTGCATATGTCGATCAGAAGCAGCCAAACACAGCTATACCAGCAACTGGGTCGGGCCCCACGGCCCAGTGAGATCGCCGATCAGCTTGGAATACCGATCTCCGAGGTGATCGAGGGCCTGCAGGCAGGTAACGCTTACCGAAGCTCGTCTTTGGATGAGATGCTCGGCGAACAAGGCACTGCGACTGTGGGCGATCTCGTGGGGGACTTCGATGACGAACTGGCCGTCATCGAAGACCGTGAGGCGCTACGCCCACTGCTGGCCCAGCTGCCGCCCCGTGAACGCACCATCATCGTCCTGCGGTTTTTCCGCCAACTGACGCAAAGTCAAATCGCCGAACAGGTCGGTATCTCACAAATGCATGTCTCCCGACTGCTCAGCCAGACCCTGACGTTCCTCCAAGAACGCATGAACTGCGCCGATTAAGCGCACTGCCGATCAATGCTGTTACAGATCACCGGTCTCAGCGGTTGCCGCGGTGTGCTGTTGCTGGTGCAGGTGGTGGTTAACGACGTCTAATGCGGCTTGGGCGGCCTGCTGCCGCACAGCTAGCGGAACTAGACCAAATAGCCGGGCCAGCTCGTCAGCGAGCACATTGACATGGCCTGCGTGCACCGCCGGGTCCTCATCGTCGGGCCGCGGGGGGTCAGGGGGCGGAGTCAGGTTCACGGCGGTGATCATAGGGCAACCCGGCGCCGGGATCGGGCTGCTGGTGGCCGCCTCCAGCTTGTCGTCGACCGCAACATCCAGCTGGCAACCGGATTCTGGCGCTCGCTGGCCTGAGTACCATCCTGCCGGTCACGCACTCGCCCTCGCTGTGCCTGATGACCTCGGCCGTCTTTGGCGGGATCGCCGCGCGCAACGCCGAGCAGGCCGCCGTGTCGCTCGAAGAGCGCATCGCCGTTGGCGACCCCGGCTGCCGAGTCGTCATCCACCTCGGCACGGCGGTCACAGCCGCGCAGCGGGCCCATCACTACACCGCGGCCCACTAGCCAGCCAGGGACGGGTCGCCTCGCCGCCCGGGTGGTCGTGCCACCGGTACGGCCCCACCCGGCAGGCAGAAATTGTCTCCGCAAAGTGGTTTACAGACCGTGAACGCGGGTAACTCCGTGCTATCGCCGGCCTGCTCCGGCGTCCCAGCAGACGACCACGAGAAAGGGGATAGCTGCCCATGTCTACCTCGTCACCTGAGATCCTCAGTCCAGCCGCCGAGGCGATGTCTTCCGCCGCCCTTTCAGCGAAGACGTTCACGGGTAAGGCTTCGGCGGGGATCCGCAACCGTGTTTCCCAGGTTCGTGAGCAGCTCACTGACACGATGGACGTGGTGGCGCAGAAGGTGGACGTGCCCGCAGGGATTAAGGACAAGTGGCACGCTACGAAAGACACCGCACAAGCAGCGATCGGGCAGGCCGCGCGGCACCTGCACGAGGGCAAGAAAACCGTCCAGGACAAGACCACTGAGGTAGCGCACCAGGCGCATAGCCTCACCAACCAGGCAGCGGCCCAGGTCCCCGCACCGGTGGCAGATCGGGTCACTGGCCTGGCTCAGGCGCTGCGGCAGCGCCCGGCCCCGGCGGCGGCAATAGTGTTCGCCATCTTTGCGCTCTTGCTGCTGCGGCGTTTGTTCTCCCAGACCGCAGAATGAACGTAGGAATTTGGAGCGTGGTTCGTTAGCCAGTGCCCGACGGTCCCCACTGCAGATTCGAAGACGGTGGCGATGATGAATTCCCCCGCGGTTCGATATGACGACCACCTCCAGGCCCGGCACCACGAGTTGGTAGCGCAACCGCATACCGACGCGGAAGGACCGGTGGCCGCCGCCGAGCTGACCGCGGCGCGGATCAGCACCCACGCTCATCCGTTGGGGCCGCCCGGTCGGCCGATGAACCACCGCTCCCCCTTTTTGATCGGCATGACCGCCGCAGCCGGAGTGGCGGTCACCGCCGGCCTTGTCGAGATGATCATCACGGCGCGGCAGGTGTTAGTGCTGATCGGCCTGGCGCTGTTCCTGGCGGTCGGCCTGGAACCCGCGGTGTCGTTTGTGGCTCGGCGGTGGCTGCCGCGGGGGGCCGCGGTGGCGCTGGTATTCCTGGCGCTGCTTGGCGCGATCGGCGGATTCCTCGCCGCCGCGGTCTCCCCGCTGGTATCCCAGGCCCGCGCGTTTGTCACCCAGGCCCCGCACTACCTGCAGAGCTTGCAAGACCACAATTCACTGCTGGGCCAGCTCAACGACCGGGTCCATGTCCAGCAGCGTCTCACCAGCATCCTCAACGGGCACAGCTCGGCGCTGGCCGACGGGGTGCTGGGCGCCGGCGTGGTGGTGTTCGGGGCGGTGACCAGCGTTGTGGTGGTGGTCGTTCTCACGGTGTACTTCCTGGCGGATCTGCCCCGGATCCGCCGCGGCCTGTACCGGCTGGTGCCGCATTCCCGGCGCCCCCGAGCGATCCTGATCGGTGATGAAATCTTCGCCAAAGTGGGTGGCTACGTGCTGGGCAACCTGCTGATCTCCCTGATCGCTGCCCTACTGACCTTCGGCTGGCTGCTCGGGTTCGGGGTGCCTTACCCGCTGTTGCTGGCCATCCTGGTCGCCGTGCTTGACCTCATCCCGGTGCTGGGTTCCACGATCGCTGGGGTGGTGGTATGCCTGGTGGCGTTGACCGTCTCGGTGCCCGTGGCTCTAGCCACCGGTGGGTTCTTCCTCATCTACCGCCTAGCCGAGG
>DASQVU010000436.1:0-2745 GCA_035640615.1 Pseudonocardiaceae bacterium | reverse complement strand
CCATTCGTTGATCAGCCAGTCACGCGGTGAGCCGGCGCGCTGGCAGCGCTTCACCCAGGTAACCAACAAGAGCTGGTGCCACGACAACCTAGTGCTCATCGGTGACGCCGCCCACACCACCCACTTCACCCTCGGGTCCGGCACCAGACTGGCGATGATCGACGCGGTGATGCTCGCCCAAAGCATCTACGACCACGACGACCCTGCCACCGCACTACAACACTTCGACCGGCAAGGCCGCACAGCGCTGCGGCCAATCCAAGCCGCGGCTCGTACCAGCATGGCCTGGTTCCAACGCGCCGACCGCTACCTCGGCCGGGACGCCGTGGCCTTCGCCTACGCGATGTCGACCCGGCACGGACCGCAACCCCCGTGGCACTACCAAATGCACCTAGCCACCCAAATTCCCGCCATCCGCCGCGCACGGCGCACCTTCCACACCGCTCGCCGCTACTATCGCGCCCGCCGGCGAGGAGAACCAACCACCAGCCTCATCACCGTGGGCGGCCATTAAAGACGATCCGACCACGCACGCTATACATCTGTCTCAGCCGGGTAGAAGCCGCCGATGCAGTGGCAATGCGCGTAACGCCGACGCGGACCGGCCCCGGCCGCCTACCCTTGAGCCACCGTTTACGCAGCTCCCCTGCCGGAGGGAGGTGCTGATCGTGCCGCCTCTCAGAACGGTTAACGCGGGATCGTCGTCCCTTGTCGGCCCTAGCGCAGTCCTCTGTTCGGCGCCCCGGTGTGCAGGGCATTGCACGCCACCACGCCCTCGATCACATCGGCAACACAAGCCAGGACCACCACGATAACGGCCCCTCGCGACCGCACCGCGCAAAGCACCGCACCAGCGATACCGACGATGAAAAACAAATCGGCTACCAGGTAGGCGTTCAGGAAGGCAGTCACCAGAAAGGAGCCTTCCAGCTTGTGCCACGCCTCCCGGGTCGCAAGCCCACCTGTCGGGTGCAGGGCCTGGCTTGGCCCGAACATGCCGGTGAACGTCCAACTCGGCCCCAACGTGGTCAGCCCGGGCCACGCGGGTCCACGGAAGCGGTCATCACGCGCTCCTTCCGCCAGCACCCCCACAGCCGGAGAAGCCCGCTCAACAGCGACGTCGGTGTCCCCTCACCCGGCGTCGGCACGGCAGCTTGGCCAAACGGTACGGCACTGTGCATTGAGGGATCGGCCCGCTCGAGCTGATCTCATCTGCCCGCCCAGAAGCCCACAACCGAGCCTCAGTTGCCCGGTTTGTCATAGAAATCTACGGGGCTTGTAGAGCCTGTCGTGCTGCTTGGAGCCACTGCGGGCACGCCCCTTGCCTCAATGCAACAGTGCCGCTTAGGGACCTCTTCTGGCTGCGCCTGAACCCAGAACCGCTTCGCAAATCAGGGAAGGTGGTCTCATTCAGGCTCCTTGGGGTGAAGGTCTGTCACGGCATGGTTGGCGGATTCGTGGCGGTCATGGTGGCAGGGAGTTGGTCGCGGGTGTGGATGTTGAGTTTGCGGTAGGCGTTGACGAGGTGGTCACCAACGGTTTTGGTCGTGATGAACAGTGCTTGGGCGATGTCGCGGTTGCTCAACGATTGCGCGGCGAGCCGGGCGGCTCTGAGTTCGCTAGGGGTCAAGGCGTGTACGCCGGTGGTCCGGGGTCGACGTGGGCGAGCGCCGGCGGCGAGTGCTTCGTCGCGGGCGCGGGTGGCTAGTGGTGTGGCACCGCAGCGCGCCGCTGGGTCAAGGGCGCGGCGCAGGGGTTCGCGGGCCGCGACGCGTGCCCCGGCTCGGCGCAGGGCGGCGCCTAGTTCGGTGAGCGAATGGGCTAGCTCCAGTCGAATGGGGGTGGGTTCGAGGACGGCGACAGATTGCTCGAGCAAGCCGATCCGATCTTCGCCGCCAGCGAGTAGTCCGCAGACTCGCAGCGCGATGCCGATCGCGCGTGATGTACTAGCGCGGCGGGCTAACTGCAGCTCAGCCTGCGCGAGTTCCCATGCTTGCTGGGGGTGTTGGGGTGCCAGCGCCAGGGCCAGCGCTGAGCGCCACGCGTAGAAATTGGGGTTCACCTGGACACCGGCGGCGTAGTCACCGCAGTGGCGCAGCTCGGCAATGGCCCGGGTGCGTTGTCCGCGGGCCAGATGCACCCGGCCGCGCGCCTCCTCAAGAAGAGGCCCGAACGGCGTCTCCAGGACGGTCGGGGTGAGGGTCACGCCTTCGACGACTGCAGCTGCTTGCTCAAGGTCACCGCGTTCGAGCAGCGCCAGGCCCAAGCAGCCAGCGTGAAGGGCAACGCTAATGCCCACGTTGTATTCGGTGGCCAGCTCTAATTCGGTGGACAGCTCTAGCGCAGCGCGGGTGTCAGCTTCGGCGTCGGCTAGCTCGCCCCGTCGCAGGGCAACCCAGCCGCGGCGGCCACTGGCCACCAGGAAACCGGCCACCGACCCGCGTGCCTGAGCGTCGGCGAGCATTGCCTCGGTAACTTCCGCAGCGCGGTCGAGCTCGTCGGTCTCGATGAGGGCGAAGACGGCCATAATGGCGGGGATTGCTTCGGAGGTCTCCTCGGTCAGAAATCGCCCGTTATCCCATCCTTGCTCAACTAATTGGGCCACCTCGTGGCAGTTCTCGCCGCGAAAAGAAAGCACGTTCGCCAACACCACACGCCGGACCACCAGGGGCGAGATCACTTGACGTGACCTCATCACTCGGTGCCGCTGGCACAGGTGGTGCCGTGGATCGATTCTTTTAAATT
>DASQVU010000435.1:0-15845 GCA_035640615.1 Pseudonocardiaceae bacterium | reverse complement strand
CCGATCACCACACAGATCCTGCGCTGCGCGGCGCGGTCCAGCAGCTGGTCAACGGAGCGACGTTCGACATGGTCGTGCGCTGGCTTAGGTACTCCCGCATCAGCACCCGGAGTGAATCCGGACGCCACGGTGGTGGGATGGTTGGCGGCCATGACAAACTGACCGTACCTCCGCTAGCGCCTTCTCACCTATTGGAGAGGCAGTACTGCTGCATTTGGGTGGTGGAGTCCCCAGGCAGCGCGCTAGATCCAGTCGCGGCGGCGGAACAAAACGTACAGTCCAACCGAGATAACGACAATGAGGGCCGTGGACGTCCAGAAACCGGATGCGTGGCCGAACCCGGGATATGGCACATTTTGCCCGTAAAATCCAGTGATGGCGGTGGGCACCGCGATGATGGCGGCCCAGCTGGTGACCTTTTTCGTGATCACGTTGAGCCGGTTGCCCTGAATGGTGAGGTTCGTTTCCAGGATGGTGGTCACCAGGTCGCGCAGGCTCTCGGTCCACTCCGTGGCGCGCAGCACATGGTCGTAGACGTCCTGGTAGTACGGGACCATCGCGTCGTCGACCACGCGCAGGTCACGGCGCATCACCGAGTTGACGACTTCACGCATCGGCAGTACCACCCGGCGCAGCTGCACCAGGCTTTTGCGGAGCTCGAAGGAGCGTCGTTGCACGGCCACGTCGGGGCGCTTGTCGTCGAAAAGCAGGTCCTCCAGGGTCTCGATCTCGTCGTCGAGGGTCTGGACGGCGTTGAAGTGACCGTCGACCACGAAGTCCAGCAGGCCGTGCAGCAGGAAGGACACCCCGTGTTTGGCGAGATCAGGTGAGGCGTCCCAGCGGGCGACCACCCCGCCGATGTCGAACTGGTCTGACTTGCGCACCGTGACCACGGCGTTGGAGGTGACGAACACGGCCACCTCGAAGCTGTCCAGCTCCCCGGTGCTGGTGTTCAGCCGCACGGCGTAGGCGGTAACGAACAGGTGGCTGTCGTACCGGTCGAGCTTGGGGCGTTGCCGCTCCTGGCCGGCGTCCTCGACAGCGAGCCGGTGTAGACCGAACTCCTCGCTGATGGTCGCGAGGTCATCAGCATCGGGCGCGCACATGTCCAGCCACACGGTGACGCCCGGCTGGGCAATGTATTCCGAGATGTCCTGCACGGGAAAGTTCTCGGCCTCGAGAACACCACTGCGATACAGCCGGGTACGTGTCATACCGGCAGGCTAGAAGCGCGCTCGCATCCCCGCCTGGCAAACGGGTGAGTTTGTGCCCAGCAGGTATGCCGGGGACGGTGCTGCGGCTCTTGGAGATCGGATCTGTCCGATCGGAGTACCGCCATGCCGAAGCCTTTCTCGGGACGCGATGCTGTGCTGCTGGCACTCACCGCGCTGGGGACGTTGGTAGCCGCAGTACTGGGATACTGCTGGTGGGCGCCGGATCCGGCGCGTCTCGTCCAGGTCGAGCTAGCCGGGTCGGCCAAGGCCATCCGCGGTTTGCCGGATGCACAGCTGAGCGCGGCGTGGGCCGATTTCCTGCTCATCGCCGGATACGGCATTGCGCTGAGCTGTGGGGCTTGGCTGGTGTTCCGGTTGCCTGGCACCAAATCGATCCACCGGCTCGCGCGGGTCGCCATCCGGGCAACCTGGGTTGCGGTGGCCTTGGACATCGCCGAACACGCGCTGTTTCTGCTGGTTCCGAACGGGATTACGAGCGGCGGCCGCTATGCGGTCGCCGCGCAGGCCCTGGCGATCACGAAATGGTCACTGATCACCCCGGCGGCGACCGTGGCGGCGCTCGGCATCGTCACGACGATGTGGCGTGCCGCTCATCCTCGGCGATCGCAGGCGGAGCTCAATCTGACAGTCACCCGTCCGGCCAGCGACGCGGATAAGGTCGTTGCCCGCGGCGGTCCAGATGCCGAGCTGGCGGCGTCCCGCGCCGCATGGCGCGCTCACACCATCCTCCCGAACGCCTCGCAGGATCCCGGCAAGATCGGTATCTGCGTGTCAGGCGGCGGGATCCGCTCAGCGACTTTCGCCTTCGGCGCGCTCGACGCGATGCGGGACGTCGTCACCCAGGCGCGGTGGTTGGTCTCGGTCAGTGGTGGCGGTTATGCAGCCGGCGCTATGCGGCTGGCGCTGCAGCAGCCGGATTCGGTGGCGCAACCGGCAGATGTCTACTGCGCAGGCACCTCCGAGCTCGACTACACCCGCAGGCACGGACGTTACCTGGCGGACAGCGCCAGCGAGTGGCTCAAGCTTGCGGTGACCGTGCTGCGTGGCTTCCTGGTCAACATGCTGATCCTCGCCCTGTTGGTGGTCGTCGCCGCCCGGGTGCTGGCACACGGTTATGCCCTGATCTCCGTTGACCTCAGCGGCGAGGGCCCGAGCCGCGCAGGGCAGGCCGGGGTGTGGTGGGCGATCGGTGCCTGTGTCTTGTTGTGGTTACTGCTGATGACGGTCTCCATCGTGCTCGAGCCGCTACCGCCCAAGGTGACTGGAATGTTCCGCCAGGGTGCTTTCTGGCTGCTGAGCATCGCCGGTGTAGTGGCCTTGACCGGTGTGGTCCTGCCGTTACTGGCGAGGGTGCCATTCGATGTTCCGTGGAGCACCCTTCCGGGACGGACCACGGCGCTGCCGTTGCAAGGCGTGTCGGTGCTGAGCGGCTACGTTGCTGCGCTGATCGCACTGGGCATGCGGCCCTCGCTGCGCGCCGCGGTGGGCAACGAGGTCAAGCGGATGCGTGGTTGGTGGCGCACCGCCGGCACCGGGGGCCGCAACCTCCTGGCTACCGCCTGCATCTGCGCCGGTTTACTGCTCCTGCTCGCCGGATTCATGATCTTGTTCGGTGCGGTCCTGGGCCACACCGGCCCGTTGACCGCGCCCTCTTCCGCGCCCGGAAAGCCGCTTGAGTGGGAGCTGACGGTGGGTTTGGCCGCTGCGCTGAGCCTGGTGGCGCTGGTTGACCAGGTGCACTGGAGCCTGCACGGTTTCTACCGCCGCCGCCTGGCGAGCGCTTTTGCCGTGCGCCGGATCCGCGACCGCGGCCACGTGGCGGCGGTGGCCTACGATTTCGACAAACAGGCCACCGACCTGCACGAATACGACACGCGGGTAGCGAGCTTCCCAGAGGTTGTCTTCAGCTGTGCCGCCCACGTCTCTGGCAACGGCGTGACACCGCCGGGGCGCCGGGTAATGCCGTGGACGATGTCAGCGACCTCGGTCGGCGGCCAGTACCACGGCTGGATCCCGACCGGCGACCTGCATGACGCGGTGTCCCGGACGATCAAGCGTGACCTGACCGTGCAGGCCGCACAAGCCATCTCTGGTGCGGCCATCGCGTCACAGATGGGCGTGTTGCAGCGGACCTACACCAAATTGCTGACGCTGAGCAACATCCGGCTGGGCTCGTGGCTGCCGAACCCCGCTTATCTGGACTCGTTGCCCCGTGACCGGTCCTGGGTGGTTCCTCGACTACCTCGCAAGCGCGGGCTGGCCACTCTTGTGCGTGAGCTCACCGGCAGCTTCCCCGCTGACGGCCCGCTGGTCTACGTCACCGATGGTGGCCACTACGAGAATCTCGGCCTGGTCGAGCTGCTCAGACGTCGTCCGGCAAAGGTGTACTGCGTGGACGCCAGCGGCGATCACGGCGGGGTGCCGGACACCCTGGCCGCGGCGATCGAGCTGGCCCACGAGGAGTTGGGGGTTGACATCACGTTCGACAACGCAGCGAAGCTCGGCGCCGGACCCGACCAGCCGCGTCCAGTCAACCCCCGTGACCAACTCATGGCCCAGATGATGCCCCGGCTGGCACCGGCCAGCGTGATTACCGGCACCATCAAGTATCCCGACCTCGGCCCCGACTACCCGCCATCGACAGCGAAGATCGTCCTCGGCAAGGCTGTGATCACCCCGGAAACGCCGTTTTCGCTGCTGGCCTACGCCAGCAAGAACCTCACGTTTCCCAGTGATAGCACCGCGGATCAGTGGTTCGACGTATCCCAGTTCGACGCTTACCACTCGCTGGGCCGCCACGTCGGCTCACTCATGATGGCGCAGCTACCGGCGCCCGCCAGCGTTGACCAGCTCGGTAACGGCCGCGTCACACCTCCCGGCGCCGTCACTGCCCGTTCTCAATGAGATCCTCTCAACGCTCTGAGTGGCCGCTGGTGAGAGGAGATCTGTGAGTGAGCTGAGCTATCTCGAGGCGATCGTGGTGGGTGCCTTCCAGGGCGTCACCGAGTTGTTCCCGGTCTCCAGCCTCGGGCACTCCGTGCTGGTCCCCGCGCTGGTGGGCGGGCAGTGGGCACGCGACCTGGACGTCTCCGCCCCGGAGTCGCCCTACCTGGCGTTCATCGTCGGCCTGCACGTGGCCACCGCCGCAGCGCTGCTGCTCTTCTTCTGGCGGGACTGGCTCCGTGTCATCGCCGGCTTTGCCAGCTCGGTAAGCCACCGGCGGATCCATAGCTCCGACGAGCGGCTCGCCTGGCTGCTTATCGTGGGCACCATCCCGGTCGGCATCTCAGGCCTGCTGCTGGAGCATCTGTTCCGCACCACGCTGGGCCGGCCGATCCCGGCGGCGGCTTTCCTGGCGGCCAACGGGCTGGTGCTCTACCTCGGCGAGCAACTGCGACGGCGAGCCGACGCGGCCACGCTGGCGCCGGTCGCCGCTCTGGACGCACCGGGGTCGGCGCGCGATGCCGGAGCGGCCTCCGATGCCCGGCTGTCCCGCATGTCGCTGGGCCGCGGCACGCTGATCGGTTCCGCCCAGATCCTGGCGCTGCTGCCCGGGATCAGCCGATCCGGTATCACGATGGTCGCCGGGTTGCTGCGCGGGCTGTCCCACGAGGACGCCGCACGCTTCTCCTTCCTGCTGGCCACCCCGGTCATTCTGGCCGCCGGCGCACTGAAGATCCCGGATCTGATCGGCCCGCTCGGCGCCGGCATCCATGGCCCGATCCTCGCGGGCAGCATCGCCTCGTTCGCCAGCGCGTACCTGGCGGTGCGGTTCCTGACCCGCTACTTCGAGACCCGCACCCTGACCCCGTTCGCCATCTACTGCACCCTCTTCGGCACCGCCGCCCTGATCTGGCTCCTGGTCCGCTGAGCGCGGTCTGCGGATTTGGGTGGGGGTTACAGGTAGGTGTGGCGGAGGGCGGACTGGTCGGGCAACTCGAGAGGAGCCAGAGTCTGGCCGGTGATCTTTTCCAGGATGTGGTCGGCTAGCGCGGGGTTACGGGCCAGGACCGGCCCGTGCAGGTAGGTGCCGATGACGCGCTCGGTGAGCACACCCTCGGTGCGATGCCGGGTCCCGGGCTCGGTGGTGCCGTTGCCGGTGCCGGTGACCACCCGTCCCAGCGCGCTCGTCCCCGGGCCCAGGGTGGTGATGCCGCGGTGGTTCTCGAACCCGGTCAACGCGCCGACGCCGGGGATAGCGCAAGTGGAGACCACCTCACCGACCGAGCGCTGCCGGCCCGGCGCGGTGGTGATATCGAGCAACTCCATCCCCGGGTACTGCTTGCCGCGGCTGTCGGTCATGGACTGGCCGAGAATCTGCAGCCCCGCGCACACGGCCAGGGTCATGGCGCTGGCCTCCATCGCTAACCGCAGCGGGGGATGGCGCCGTAGCCATTCGGCGGCGAACAGCTGAGCGGTGTCCTCGCCGCCACCCAGCAGGTACACCGCGCAACTGGTCGGTGGGGCGTCCCGGGCGGTGATCGTGTGGATCTCGGCGGGAATGCCCCGCCAGCGCAGCCGTTGCGCCAGGATCGTGGCATTGCCGGTGTCGGAGTAGGTGCCCAGCACATCCGGCAACAGCAGGCCGATCGAGACCGTGGAATCTGTGCTCATCCCCGGCTCACCCGGCTACCTTCTCGCTCCCGGCTCAGCCGGCGCCGGAACTGGTGGAAGGCGGTGTAGTTGGCCACCACGTCGACGTCTCCCGGAGGGAGCATCGCCAGCGCGGCCAGTGGATCAGGCACGGTCTGGTGGTCCAGGCCGGCGTAGCTCAGCCGGACGCCGAGATCCGCCGCACGTTCACCGCTGGCCACCACCTGGCGGGAGGTGAACTGCTCGAACGCGACATCCCACAACCAGGAAGTGTCCCGGCCGTCGGCTTCCCGGGCATTAATGATCACCAGCAGTGGCCGTGGCTCGCGCAACATCGAGGACATCCCGGCCCAGCCGGCCGGGTTCTTGGCCAGCAGCAGCCGCAGATCCTGCGAACCGCGGTGCACCACCGCATACCGGCCGGCCACCACGTCCACTTCGCGCAGCGCCGACGCAGCGCGCTCGACCGGGACGCCCACAGCGCGTGCGGCGGCCAATGCCATCGTGGCGTTGCTCAGATTGACCTGGCCGGGCAGCTGGATGTCGAGCGGGTACACCGCATCGGCGGTGCACGCTTTGCCGCCGTCGATCCACCAATCCGGGGTGGGGCGGGCCAGCCCGCACTCACCACATTCCCAGTGAGAGTCGGTGAACGTCAAAGTAAGGCCGCACCGGGGACACGTGGTCGCATCACCGAGCCAGCTGGCGCCGGCAGCCACCCAGACGGCGCGCGCAGACCGCATCGCCGCTGAGACCACCATCGGGTCGTCCGCATTGGCCACCACTACGGTGTCGGGGTGCTGGGCCAGCGCTCGGCCCAGCGCCGAGGCGATCGCGCCGACCTCGGTCGCGCGGTCCAGCTGGTCGCGAGTGAGGTTGAGCAGGACCACCACCGCCGGGTCGACGGCTTGCGCGACCGCGGCCAGGTGCAACTCATCGACCTCGAGCACCGCGTACTCGGCATCTGCCGCCTCGGCCAGCGCGGCCACCGCCCCGTCGGCCATGTTCGAGCCACCGGCATTGTGCGCGACCCGGCCCGCGGTGCGCACCGCGGCCGCCACCAGATGGCTGGTCGTGGTCTTGCCGTTGGTGCCGGATACCAGAACGACCCGGCGCCCGGTCGCCAGACGCCGCAGCGCTTGGCGGTCCAGCGCGAGCGTGACCCGGCCGCCGATGATCGATCCGGCGCCCAAGCCGAGCTGCCGCGACAGGCCTGCGGTGGCCAATCCAGCTCGCACCGCAGCGCGGGTCCACCACCCCAACCGGCGCCGCGCGGGGGGCGATAGCGCAGCAGGGCCCGCCCCGGGTGTCCGCACCACCATCGCTCCCAAGCCTACTCACCGTCCTGCCCCGCCACGTTGCCGACGCGCGGTGCGTCGCGGTGGCCTGATCACCGGGTGGCGAGGCGACTGACGCAGTATTCCCTACCCGGGTAAGCCGGGTTGCACGTCCTCCGGTTGCAGGTTCCGGTGCCGCGGCGCATTCGCCGGTGCCGGGTCCGTCTCGGGGTATTGCCGTTCGCCCGTGGCCAGCAACCACACCCCGGCCAGCGTCACGACAAGCCCCGCGGCCTGGGCCACCGCCAGCGCACCGGTGGCGAAGGACTCCCCGAAGACGATCCCGCCGAGACTGACGCCGATCACCGGGTCGACCACCATCTGCGCTGCCAGCGGGCCGCCGAGCGGGCCGGACTGGAAGGCGGCCTGGCTGAGCAGCGCACCCAGCAGGCCGACGCTCAACGCCGTCCACAGCTCCCAGCTGCTGGCCAGCGCGAGCAAGCCACCGCCACCGAGGATCTCGCCCCAGGTCTTGACCAGCGCGGCGGACAGCGCGAACGCCGAACCTGCGGCGGCGCCCAAGCCGAGTGACCGGGCCCGGTTGCGGCTGGCGAGCGCGACGGTCAAGGCAGCGCATGCCACGATCGCAATGAGTACCAGGCCGGGTAGCCACACCATGATGCTCTCCGGGTCACGGGACTCGACCGTCGGTTGGACCACCAGGAAAAGGCCCAACCCACCCACGGTGAGGGCGGCCGCCAGTAACGCCTGTTTCGGCACCGGGCGACCGAGCAGCGCCTGCATCGGCAGCGCCACCACTAACCCGATCGTCAGTAACGGCTGCACCACCGACAGGGCACCGAGGTTGACCGCCACCATGTGCAGCGCCACCGCCGTCACCTCGGCGACGATCCCCAGCAGCCACAACCGCTGGCGCGCGACGGCGACCAGCAGCCCAGGATTCAGCGGGAACCGTCGGCGTACCTGATTTGCCCCTTGATGCTGCAGCACCGAGGCGGTCCCGAAGCACACCGCGGCCATCAGCGACAACACGATGGCTACCGTCACAGCCCGCCCAGCCTACAACCTGTAGGTAATCCGCTTCGCGCCGATAGCACCGCAGGCGGCCGCGGCGTAGGGCAAGATCGTGCGGGTGAGCGTCGATGCGGCACGGTGCGCGGTTCTCGCATTGCACTGGCAGGTCAATGTGATCAAGCCGGAGGGCTTCTTCGGCCCGATGCTCAGTGAACCGGTGGCGCGCAGCGGCGTCGTGTCGCGGGCGGTGCATTTTCACCAATCGGCCCGGGAGGCCGGGATACCGGTGGTGTTCACCCGGTTCACGGTGCCCGCCGGTGAGGGCGGTCTCGTCCGCAACACGCCGTTCATGCGGGCAGTCGGCGACGCGCAAGAGGCATTCCGACCCGACGCGACCGGAGCGCAGCTGATCGCGGAGATGTCCGAGCTGACTCAGCACGATCACGTTGTCGACAACCAGAAGCTCTCCGGGCTGACCGGTAACGAGCTACCCGGCTGGCTCGCGCGGCGTGGTCTCGACACCGTGTTCATCACCGGCGTCGCCACCAACCTGGTCGTCGAGCAGACCGCCCGGCACGGCACTGACCTGGGTCTCACCGTGCACCCGGTCAGTGACTGCGTCGCCGCCGCCAGCGAGGCCATCCACCAGGCGTCACTGGCCAACCTGGAGCTCACCACCGCGGGATGCTTGACTGCGGCGCAAGTGCTCGACCAGGTAGGGTCCGCACGATGATCGCGACGGTGGCTGCGGTGACCGCAGTGGCGATCGCCGGGTGGGCCGCTCCGGCGCTGCTGCGGGGCCGGGTGCTGCGCAGTGCTGTGTGCCCAGGCCTGGCCGGGCTGGGCAAGCCGGAACACATCGCGTTGACCTTCGATGACGGGCCCGACCCGGACGGCACTCCGGCGGTGCTCGAGGCGCTGGATCGCCTCGGGGTCAAGGCGACGTTCTTCATGCTCGGCGCGCAGGTCGCCCGGTATCCGCACGTCGCGGCGACCGTGGTGGCGGCCGGTCACGAGGCAGCGGTCCATGGCTTCAGCCATCGCAACCACCTGGCCCGCGGCCCGGTCGAGGTGTGCCGTGACGTCATGCGCGCGGCCTCGCTGGTGGCCGCCGCGACCGGGACACCCCCGGACTGGTTCCGGCCGCCCTACGGCGTGCTCACGTCGGCCTCACTGGTCGCCGCCCGCCGCGCGGGATTGCGGCCGGTGCTGTGGTCAGCGTGGGGGCGCGACTGGGAAGACCGCAGGCCGGAGCAGGTGGCCGCCACGGTCCGCGGCCAGCTCACCCCGGGCGGGACGATCCTGCTGCACGACTCGGACTGCACCACGCCAGTGGTTGATAGCTGGCGCGCCACCGTGGCGGCGCTACCCCTGCTCGCCGAACGGGCCGATCAGCTGGGTTGCACGATCGGCCCGCTGCGAGATCACCTTGATCGCTCAGGCCGGTAGTGGGTCCTGGTCGGCTACCGCGTCCAGGTCGCGTTCGGCGAGCAGGTTCAGCACAAGTTCCGCGGTATCCGGATGGCGCACGACGTGGCTGGGGTCGCCCCGGTCGATGGCCTGCTTGCGGATCGCTTCGACCAGCTCGGCCTCGTTCTGTGGCCACGGCGCCAGGCCGGCGTCGGCCAGGACCTGGGAGTTGGCGATACCGTGCCCCGGGATCGGCCGGTAGGTGACCGCGGGCAAGCCGGCGGTCAACGCCTCGGTCAGCGACAGCCCCCCGGCGTTGTGCACCAGCACGTCGGCGGCCGCCATCAGTTGCGGGACGTCGTCGCGCCAGCCCAGCGCGACGACTCCGGGCTCGGCCGACAGCTGCTTGCGGAGCCGATCGTTGCGCCCGCACAGCACCACCACTTCGCCGACGCCCGATGAGGTGATCGAGCGCACCACATTCGGCACGTCACCCATCCCCAGCGAGCCGGTCGCCAGCAACACCACCAGCCCGTCAGGGGACAACCCGAGCTCGGTACGCAACTGCTCGCGGCGGGCCGGGTCAACGGGCTCAGCGAACCGCTCCGACACCAGTCCACCGACGGCCTGCATGGGGGTGTGGTACTCGCGCTGCCCCATCTCAGCGGTGGCCTCGGTGACTGTCACGTGGTGGTCCACGGCGGGGTGTATCCAGGTCCGGTGCACGGCGGGATCGGTGAGGAAGGTCACCAGCGTGGCGTTGATCCGCCCGGCTTCCTTGAGCTGGCCCAAGGTCTGGCTGGACAGCATGTACGTGGACACCACGACGTCCTTGTCCGCAGCCCAGCGCAACACGTCACGCTGGGCTATCCGGCACAGCCACAGTGCGACCCAGCGCACCCATCCGGTGCGCTCCAGGTTGGCGAACAACCAGTCGAAGAACGGCGGCACGTAGCCGACGCTCAACCGGTAGCCATCGCGGAGGATGTACCGAAAGGCCCGTGGCAGTGCGTCCAGGTAGTCTCGGCGGTCTGCCGCCACACCCAGCTTGGCCAGCCGGCTGACCAGCTCGTCGGCCGCGCCGTCATGGCCCGCGCCCACGCTGCCCGAGATGACCAACACCCGTGTTGCTGTGCTCGTTGCCCGTTGACCCATGAGTCCCTACCAATCCCTGGCGCTATACCAGGCTCGGTTGGCCGTGTCAGGACGATCTCCTACAGGGTGTAAGAGATTAGCGGACACGCCGGGTGACGCTCGAGCGGCCGGTCAAGCTGGCCAAAGCCAGTAAATCAGCTGGTAGAAGGCAAGAGTGGCCTGCACGGCCGCGATTGCGGTCGCTACACCCAGTGCCAGCACGCCGCTGGGAACCAGGGGCTCCGGCCGGGGAGGATCGCAGTGCAACGCCGCCACCCGCGCGGAGATTTTGCATCCGGTGAAGCGCAGAGCCACCGACCAGGCGGGCATCCGGTTGGTGGATCCGCTGGCCAGCGCGGCCTTAGCCAACGCCCGAGCGACCAGTTCGCGGCTGCCGGTCACCGTTGCGGCGTGTTCGTCGGCACCGCGTTCGACCAGGTACGCCACCGCTTCCCGGACCGGGATGAGCAGCGGGTTGACCGCGGCACAGACTTCGGTGACGGCCCGCAGCCAGTGATGCTTGCCGTCCAGGTGGGCCCGTTCGTGGGCCAGCACGACCCGTCGCTCATCGCCATCTAGCGCGGTCAACATCCCCCGGGTGATGAGAATGCGTCCAGGACGGCCCGGTACGGCGAAGGCGTGCGGCGCGTTCAAGGACACCACGGCCAGCTCGCCGGTTCCACATGCGCGGCACACCGCTTGCAACTCGCGGGTGGTCGCCCGGCGGTTTCGCAGCACCCGCACCAGCCGGAGGGTGCCGACGATCAGCAGAACCGTGGCGGTGACACCGATCAGCGTGGGCACCGGATCCTGCAGCTGCACCCCGCGCTCCAGGGCTTCATTGACGACCAGCGACGTGTCGCCCAGCAAGGTCGCGGCCAGCAGCACCAGGCCCCAGGTCGCGGCCGCGGCGCACAACACGGCAGCGATGACGAACGCGACGACCCGGGTCGGCGCGGTGTGCGCGACGACGATCCGGCTTATCGTCGCCAGCAGCAGCGACAGCGCCGCCGGGAGATACACGCTGATGGTCATGGGCGGCGCCCCAGCATCGCCCGCAGCGCCCGGGCATCCTCCACCGACAGCGAGGTGGCGAATCGCTGCAGCACTGCCTGCCGATCCCGGCCGCGGCACAGCAACGCCTGCATCTGCTCGGCAGCCAGCTCCTCGGCGCCCTTGACTGGGTAATACTCGTAGCGACGCCCGTCGGCGACCCGGTCGATGAGGCCCTTCTCGTACAGCCGGACCAGAATGGTCTGCACAGTGTTGTAGGCCAGCTCGCCGCCGACCGCCTGCCGCACCTGGGCGGTGGTCAGCGGCGTGTCGGCAGCCCACAACGCGGCCAGCACTTCGGCCTCAAGCTCGCCCGCCGCCCGCCGTTGGCGCCCCACACCGGCCGACCCTACGCGCGCTCTCCCCGCACCCCCGCCCCGGTGGGACCCCATGGATGCTTGTGCACCACGCTGACCCGCAACGGTGGTGGGCGCGGCGCCTTAGTCTTCTGCGGGCCGGCGCAGCCGCTTGGTGAGCGTCCGGCGGTGCTTGTCGGCCAGGCGACGCTCGCGAGCTGCCCGGGACGGGCGCGTCGCACGGCGCGGTGGTGAGTCCGGAGCCAGCGCCTCCCGCAGCGTCGCCACCAGCCGCATCCGCGCTGCCGCCCGATTGCGTAGCTGGGAGCGGTACTCGGCGGCGGTGATCGTCAGCACCCCGCCGTTGAGCCGTCCACCCAACCGCTCCAGCACCCGGGCTCGCTGCGGCGTGGTGAACGCCGTGGATGCGGCTACATCGAACACCAGCTCAACTCGCGAATCAGCGGTGTTGACGCCCTGCCCGCCAGGTCCACTGGCGCGGGAGAACCGCCACCCCAGCTCGGTCTCGGGAATCGAGACCGAGCCACACACGGGTAGTACGTTGCGCATGCGCGGAGATCGGTGGGTCTGGAAGACCCACCAACTCAGTCCTGGGCCCCGGACTGCAGGCCTTCCGAGATGAGATCCATCACTGAGGAGTCCTGCAGCGTGGTGACATCGCCCATCTCGCGGTGTTCTGCGACATCGCGTAGCAACCGCCGCATGATCTTGCCGGACCGGGTCTTCGGCAGGTCCGCGACAACCATGATCTGCCGTGGCTTCGCGATGGGGCCGATCTCCTGCGCCACGTGGTTGCGCAGCTCCTTGATCGCCTCCTCGCCCTTGGCGTCGTCTTCGGCGACGTGGCCCCGCAGGATCACGAACGCGACGATGCCCTGGCCGGTGACCGGGTCGGTGGCGCCGACCACGGCGGCCTCGGCCACCGTCGGATGCGACACCAGCGCCGACTCCACCTCGGCGGTGGAGATCCGGTGCCCGGAGACGTTCATCACGTCATCCACCCGGCCAAGCAGCCAGATCGCGCCGTCCTCGTCATACTTGGCGCCGTCCCCGGCGAAGTAGTAGCCCTGGTCGGCGAAGCGCGACCAGTACGTCTCGATGTACCGCTCGTCATCACCCCAGATGGTGCGCAACATGCCGGGCCATGGCTTGTCCAACGCCAGGTAACCGCCGTGGCCATGCTCGACCGGGGTACCGGACTCGTCGACGACGAGTGCGCTGATGCCCGGCAGCGGGCACATCGCCGAACCTGGTTTGGCCGCCGTAACACCGGGCAGCGGTGAGATCATGATCGCCCCGGTCTCGGTCTGCCACCACGTGTCCACGATCGGGCAGCGATCGCCGCCGATGTGCTCCCGGTACCACATCCAGGCCTCGGGGTTGATCGGCTCGCCCACGCTACCCAGTACCCGCAGCGACGACAGGTCGTACTTCTCGGGGATCTCGTTGCCCCATTTCATGAACGTGCGGATCAGCGTCGGCGCGGTGTAGTAAATGCTGACGCCATATTTCTGCACGATCTCCCAGTGCCGGCCCTCATGCGGGGTGTTCGGGGTGCCCTCGTACATGACCGACGTGGCGCGGTTGGCCAGCGGCCCGTAGACGATGTAGCTGTGCCCGGTGACCCAACCGATGTCGGCGGTGCACCAGTAGACGTCCTGGCCGGCCTTGTGGTCGAACACGACGTGATGGGTGTAGGCGCACTGGGTGAGGTAGCCCCCACTGGTGTGCAGGATGCCCTTGGGCTTTCCGGTGGTGCCCGAGGTGTAAAGGATGTACAGCGGGTGCTCGCTGTCGAACGCTTCGCAGGTGTGCTGGTCGGACTGGGAATCCACCAGCTCGTGCCACCACAGGTCCCGACCCTCGGTCCAGTCGACGTCGATCTCGGTGCGCTTGACCACCACCACGTGCTGCACCGTGGAGATGTCCTTGAGCGCCGTGTCGGTGTTGGACTTCAACGGGACCGCCTTGCCCCGCCGGAACTGGCCATCACTGGTGATCACCAGTTTCGCTTCAGCATCGACGATCCGCTGGTGGAGCGCTTCGGCGGAGAAGCCACCGAACACCACGCTGTGCGGTATCCCCAGCCGGGCGCAGGCGAGCATGGCGAAGACCGCCTCGGGAATCATCGGGAGCTGGATGGCGACCCGATCACCGGCCTGCAGGCCGAGTGACTGCAAGGCGTTGGCCGCCTTGCATACCTCGCGCTGGAGGTCGGCGTAGGTGATGGTGCGGGTGTCGCCCTGCTCGCCCTCCCAGTGGAAGGCGACCTGATCGCCGTGACCGTCCTCGACGTGCCGGTCGACGCAGTTGTAGGCGACGTTGAGCTTGCCGCCGATGAACCACTTGGCGAAGGGAGCGTTCGACCAGTCGAGCACTTGCTCGAAGTCGGTGTCCCAGTGCAGCCGGTGCGCTTGGCCCGCCCAGAAGGCCTCCCGATCGGCATTTGCTTCGTCATACATCGCCGCGGTCGCGTTTGCCTGCGCGGCGAACTCCTCGCTCGGCGGGAACACCCGGTTCTCGGTGAGCAGGTTGCTGAGTCGCTGGCTCGCGTCACCCATTGCGGGAAGACCTCCTGTGTCGCATGCATCACATTGCTGACGACGGTAGTAGCGTCCCCGACCTACGGCCACCGCTCAGGGTGCGTGGCGCCGGAAACGGCGGTGCTCGGAAGAAATGGCGGACCGAAATAGCGGACAATGACCGCATGATCTCGCGGTGGGGATTGCGGTCTGCCATCGTGCTGGTCCTCGCGCTCGCCGTGTTACCGGCAAGCAGCGGCGTAGCCGCCGCCCACTATGCCGGCGGGCTGGCGCCATCGGCCAGTCGCTGTGAGATTCTCGCGGTGGACCCGCAGGTGCCGGGACTGCGGGTAATGGTGATCGAGGCCGGCGCCCGGCTGGAAATCGACAACCAGACCGGGGTCACGGTCGATGTGCTCCCAGAACCTGGCACGCCCCGCCTGCGTGAGCCGACGATCCAGCCTGGCGACACCGCCCGCTGGGCCGATCGCCGGATCGCCGCCGCCGCTCAAGCGCCGGACCCACCCGACCACCGCCGCACCTGGGCCATCCCACTGCAGGTGGGGAGCCAGGCCGTGACCATCCACGGGGAACAGGTGTGGCCCCCGCCGCCACCAGCCGGGTGGTGGTGGTTGGCCACCGGGTTGGCCGCGCTGGTGGCCGCCGTGCTCGGTGCACTGGCCGTACGCCGGCGGTGGGCCGCGGTGGCGCTGGGCAGCGCCACCGTTGTGATCGCCGCCGCGCATGTCATCCACCTACTGGGAGCCACCCTCGTGTTGCCACCAGATCAGTCCATGCTGGCGGGGGTCCTCGGCCTGGCCGGCCCAGCCATCGCCGCCTGGCCACTGGGCCTGATCGGCATCGCGCTGGCCTTCGCGGGCCACCCCAGTGGGCCGATGGTATGTGGCTTATTCGGTGTCTTACTCGTCCTGTTCGGTGCGACCGACGCGGTCAGCTTCTTTTACGCCGTGCTGCCGTTCGGCTGGAATCCCGACCTCGACCGGGTGGCCACCGCGCTGGAAGTCGGTGGCGGGTTCGGTTTGTTCCTCGCCGGCATCCTCGCCGTCTGGATGTTGTCCCGCGCAACCCCGCCCGACTCCCAGCTGAGGTCCACCACCAGCTGATAATTCCTACCCCGCCCTACCCGACATGGAGACATATCGGGGGTTTTGTGCCTGCTCTCATCCCGATATGTCTCCATGTCGGCGCCCGCAGGCCTGCCCGACCGTGAGGAGCCGGCGGTCCGGAGCGCCGGTGCCCCTCGATCGT
>DASQVU010000434.1:0-6409 GCA_035640615.1 Pseudonocardiaceae bacterium | reverse complement strand
ATGTCAAGCCGCTGACGGCTCGCCTTTGGGTGCGGAGGTGATGATCTGGTAGATCTCCCGGGCGAGGTAGCGCTTTAAGCAGCGGATGGCTTCGCGGCGGGTTTTGCCTTCGGTGATGCGGCGAGCGAGGTAGTCGCGGGTACGGGTGTCACAGCGCAGTCGGCAGAGGGCGATGCGGTAGAGCGCGCAATTGGCTTGGCGGTCGCCGCCGCGGTTCAGCCGGCGACGGCTGGTTTTGCCCGAGGAGGCTTCCAGGGGGTTGACTCCGCACAGGGCGGCGAAGGAGGTTTCGCTGTGCAGTCGGTCGGGGTTGTCGCCGGCGGTGATGAGCAGGGCCGCGGCGTTGTCGGGACCGACACCGCGGCGGGTCAGCAACCTCGGGCAGTGCCTGGTGATCGTGTCGGTGATGTGGCGGACAAGGTCATGGATTTCCTGGGTGAGCTCCAGGATGCGTCGCGCCAGCAACCGCAGGGTGTAGACCGCCGCGCTGGTGACATCCTGCGGGGTCGTGGACTCTAGCTGCGCACAACGACGGATGAGCATGGTGTTGGTCAGGCCCGACAGCGCCTCGCGCAGTTGCGGGTCGGCCGCCACGAGCACGGCCTTGAGTTGATTGATCGTCTGGGTGCGGGCCTTGATGGCGGAGTCCTTAGCTAGTTTGAACATCCGCAGCATCTCCACGGGCCCGTCACCGGCCTTCGCGCTACCGCTGGCTCGGCCGTTGAGTACTGCCCGGGCAGCGGCTTCGGCATCGAGGGTGTCGGTCTTGCCCCGTCGGCGACGGGTGCTCTTGTCGGGTGCGTTGACCTCGATCACCTCGATACCGGCCGCCCGCAGGTGCCGGGCTAGCGCCGCACCATAGGACCCGGTGCCCTCCACCCCGGCCCGCCGCAGTGTCCCCAACGTGCCCGCCCAGCCCACCAACGCCTGATAGCCGACCGCGGTGGCCGGGAAGTTCGTGCTATCCAGTAGCGCACCCTGCGCAGTGATGACCACGGCGGCATGCACGTCGTTGTGGGTGTCTACCCCGAGTATGACCTCGTTGGCGGCGCTGTCGTCCTGGTCGTCTAAGACCAATTGGGGCATGCTGGGCATGGTCATTTGTCTCCTGATCGCCACGGAACAGATGGCCGTCGCCGGGCCGGCGTGGGCGGTCAGAACTGTGACGGTGCCCTGTTGACCGCAAGGCCCCTATCGAGACACGCCCACCCGGTCCGGCGGCAGCAAACACCACCCCAAGCCACGGTCGACAGATCAGTGCCAAGGCATGTCAGCCAGTTGCATCGCGGGTCAGACCACGGCCTGGGATGGCACGCCGGCGATCTTCACAGTCAGACCAGGCCCCGGGGGCGGCACACGCCGATACTCACAGTTGCATCGGCGGATCGCCGTGAGCGAGCAGGCTGGGCTGATGCGTCGTCGTCCTGTCAGAGTGCCCGTGTCGAGGTCTGGCTTCGCCGGTTTCCGTTTCCCACCGGAAGTGATCATGGTGGCCGTGCGATGGTACCTGCGTTACGGCTTGTCCTACCGTGACGTGGAAGAGCTGCTGGCCGAACGAGGCATCACGGTCGATCATGTGACCATTTACCGCTGGGTGCAGCGGTTCACCTCGCTGCTGATCGACGCGGCCCGACCCTGTCGTCACGTTCCCGGTGATCGGTGGTGTGTCGATGAAACGTATGTAAAGGTTGCCGGGCGCTGGGTCTACTTGTACCGCGCGATCGACCAGTATGGCCAGGTCATCGACGTGCTGATGGCGGAGAAGCGGGACTTGGCGGCCACTCGTCGGTTCTTTACCCAGGCTCTGGATCACGCCAGCCACCCGAGCGCGGTGACGACAGACAAAGCACCGGCCTATCCTCGGGTGCTCGACGAGCTGGTGCCCGCTGCCTGTCATGTCACCGAGCAGTATGGCAATAACCTCATCGAAGCAGATCATGGGCGACTCAGGGCCCGACTGCGGCCGATGCGCGGTCTCAAACAGCTTCGCTCTACCCGAGTGATCAGCGCCGGACACGCTTTTGTCCAGAACGTGCGCCGCGGCTACTACGAACTCGGTTCCGATGCTGACCGCAACAGCGCCGTCTTGGATGATCGCGGCGAGCTGGTCGGCGCGGATGTCGCCGAAGTCGAAGTCGGTGACGGGGTAGACGGTCTCGGTATGCCAGCCGCCGCTGGTGGTGGCGCGGGTAGTGGGTCGGGCGGCGCTGGCGGTCATCTGGGCGTGCGGGAAGGCGATCCCGTTGTCGCTGGTGGTGAGCTTGCGGGCGCGTGACTCGATGCGACCATGCCCTTTGTAGCGGTTACCCGCGGCGGTGGGAATGTCATGCCAGGGCAACCCGGCCAGTTGGCATGGAGAGCCGGCTGGTTGCCTTTGACGATAAACACGTAGTGCGCGCCTGCCCGGTGCATGTGGTGGGCGCGACGGCCGCTATCTGGTAAATGCTTCGTCCGATCTTTACGCCCATTAAGCAGCAATCGAGGATGATTGCGCTCATTGGCGTGTACGGGATTTGAGATGTGTGCGGCGACGGCTTTCACAGGCTTGGTCTTGACATGACCGCTTGGCTCGTTGTTGCCGTGCCGCTGCTGATCATGTTGTTCGCGCTTGGCCTGGACCAGCTGGAAAAGTGTCTGCCCGGGGCTGCTACCACCCAGTCGCCCGCCTGCTCCACCGCCAACCATGCGGGGATCAGACAAGCCTCAGCCGCTACCCATCCCGCCGTTCCGGCCGTCTTCGCGATGGCGATGCCCATCGATCACGCCGCAACCCACCACGCCGACGCCCAACTACGTGGTCCAACGGCCGGCAGCAGCGACCCGGCTCATCGAACCGCAGCCGGTCAGCGCACGCCCGTCCATACCTCATGATTGTCGTCGCCCTGGACCCTCGCCCGCTGGCACTGACCACAGGTCAACCACGCTCGCAGCTCGTCTCCCGGCGATTAGCGGTGAAGCAAGGTGCGTGAGCTTCCTGTGTTGCGAGATCGCGGTGGCGGCCCGGCGTGGCTGTCAAGGTGCGGGCCAGCGCACCGTGGCCATGACGACATTGAGATCCGGGTGCCGGGGGTTTGATGCGGGGATGGTGCGGGCTGCGTCGGTGGCGATGATAAACATCATCTCGACTTCGATGGTCGGACGCCGGGTATCGCGGTGCTGGTGGTGGATTCGGTAGCGCCGCGCGATTTCCCACGCCTGGGAGCCGTCCACCATGCCTTCGAGTGCCTGGAGAAGATCGGTGTTGTCGGTGGACATCGTGGCACGGTAATGCTGATCGGTGAACCAGCGGATCCTCCAAACCGCCACACGATGGGGTTGACCAATTAGGAAGTGGCCGTGTCGGCACTGGCTTTGGGCCCGTGCCGACACGGCGCACCGTGCTCAGCATTCTGGCCGGGGGTGGCCGCGGTTTCCGGGCGTGATCGGCCGTTGGTCCGTCCTGTCGGTTGAGGATGCCGGACATTCGCCGGTGCGGGGACAACCGTGGGCGCGACCAACCCTTACCTGGCCGGTGTCGTAGCCCGACATTGTCAACGGTTGCCTGGCCGATGCTCTGGGTAGTTCGACGCGACGCCCGACGGTGGTGTTCTCGGTGAGCTGGTGCGGTGTCGCGGCGGTCAGGTGCACGCTCGGCGGTGTCCCGCAGTAGGCGCTGCGTGCCCAGTGGTCTCTGCTGGCTGGCCGCCGGATCGCGGAGTACGGCTGGGGTGTCGCCGCGGCGCTGCTGGGTGAGCTGGTGGGCAAGGATTACCCCAGGCAGGCGGCGTCCCGGGTGAAGCGTTGTCGTTTGTGCGGTTGTGTACATCCCGCCCCTCCCGCTATCGAACTCCTGTTCGATTAAGGGTAGGGTGCGGGCGGTTGGCCGGGCACAACACGCCGAGCGGCTCGTGGAAACTTTGCCGATCTCGATGGCCCTGGGGCTGGCCCCCACCTCGGGGCCACCTGCCCAGGCCTGCTCACCACCGATTGGTCACGCGATATCGATCGCGGTCGGCAACGACGACACGCTGTATAAGCCCGGAGCTCCCGAACGTGTCCCTCGCCCCAAAGTGAGTTGGCCAGCACCGCCCAAATGGCTCGGTCTAGTCGGCGCAGCCTGGGCACTCGTCTCCCCGCGGAGGCCGGTGGATCTCACACCCCCCAAACGACTGCACAACGGCTTTGTTGCCCAGGCGGACCCGTTTCGATCCCTGCACGTTGTCAAACTGACCAGCCGGTCAGGGGCCGAATCTGCGGGCGACCCGAGTGGCCAGCGCGTTGGGCCACTGCCGCGACATCGTGTACGGCACGGTGTTCACCGCCGCCCTAGACACCACCGGCAACCCCACCAGCCTCAGCGCACCCACACCGCACACGTGCGCGACCTCACTCACCTGACCCCCGGGCCGCGCCGGTAAGAAACCTGACAACCCTCGGGCTGAGGGTGCGGACGAACCTTTCGGCATAGCAGTTCACCCGCGGACATCGCGGAGGAATTTTGACGACCCGGATGCCAACGTCGGCAAGGACAGCATCAAAGGACTCGGTGAACTGACCAGCCCGATCTCGGACGAGGAACCGGAACTGCGTGATGCGATCGCCAAGGCCCATCACCAGGTTGCGGACCCTGCTGGGTCGTCCACCGGCCGTCGGGATTGGCGGGCGTGCCCAGTAGGTGCACTGACCGGCTGCCGACCTCCAGCACGAAAGCACGTAGATCCGCTTGAGCGTCACCGCGCAATCCACATGGAAAAAGTCGCACGCCAGCATCGTCGATGCCTGGGTAGGTACGAACTGCGGCCAGCTCGTGTCGGTGTACCGGACCGGCGCCGGAGGTACCCGCAGCCGCTTCAGCACACGGCGGATCGTCGAGGCCCCTACGCGGTGGCCGAGCTTGAGCAGTTCACCCTGAATTCTCTGATATCCCCAGCTGGAATTCTCCTTGGCCATGCGCTCGATCGGTACAACAACAGCGTCATCGACGCGCGGACGACCGACGCGGTGGGGGTAGGTCCACTTGTTGGCCACCAGGCGACGATGCCAGCCCAGGATCGTGCCCGGCGTGACCAAACGATGGACCCGCAGCATCGTAGGCAGAGTTCGGACGAGCGCGGCGAACACCGCTCGATCCGCCCAGTCCAGGCGGGGCTTGAGATTGGCTCTGCGCAGTACCGCGCCTTCATGACACAGCACCAGGAGTTCGACATCTTTAGACGCCGACGAGCGGCCCAGCAACAACAGCAGGTTCGCAAGCTGGACAAAGATCAGATAGAGCAGACGCACCGACACCGCCCACGATCTGCCCAGGCGGCTGAGCACTCCGATCACTCTGGTCAGAAGCGCGCGGCAACTTTTGGAACCCCACACGCCGCAGAGCCCGGCAACTACAGTAAGTAATACCGATGTTCTATGTTTCCGGCATGGACATCATGTCGGACAGCCGAATCTCGGGCATGTTGCTCAGCCAAGATCACCGCTTGAGGCTGGCCTGGCGGATCGTCCTGGCCTGGTTGGGATTCTTCGGCTGCCTGCTGGTCGTTGGTGGCGCCGTCCACACGGTGACGTCCTGGTTGCCTGAGGTGACTTCCAACGCTGCGGCCAGCGTGGGCATCGCGGCCAGTGCACTGGGGCTGGTATGGCTGCTGCGGCGGCACATCGACCGGCGGCCGTGGTCTGGTATCGCCCTCACCCTGCATCGGGCAGCGATCCCCCATCTGCTGGCCGGTATCGTGCTGGCGGGCGTAGTCAGCGTGGCTGCTGCCGCAGCCACCGTGCAGCTGGGGCTGGCCGATTGGCGCTGGTCGGCCGAGACAACGAACGACGGGGGCTTGGCGATCACGATCATCCTGATCGCCCTGTCTACCGTATTGGTGCAGGCATTCCCGGAGGAATTGGTCTTTCGTGGCTACATGTACGCCAACCTTGGCGAGACGCTGCCGCTGTGGGCCACGGTGGTCAGCAGTTCGCTGATCTTCGGGTCAATGCACGTGTTTTCCGACCAGGGAGCCACCACCGCCGGGCAGCACGCGACCTACGCGGTGGCTGCAACCGGGTTCGGGCTGATGCTGGCGGCCTGCCGGATGGTCAGCGGCATGCTCTGGCTTGGCATCGGCTTCCACTGTGGCTTCGACGTGTGCAATAACCGGCTGACCATAGTGCACCATGGCGCCTTTATCCCGGCATGGCTGATCGTGCTTGTCGTGTTGATCCTCGGAGCGGCGTTCACGATTGCGATCCGCCAGTGGCGCGCTCCCGCGGACTGGCGCGCGATCCCCGGCGACACCTGGCGCTGCGCTGGTCGCCGGGGACATCGATGAGATCGTGGCGGACTACACCGACGACGCCGTGTTCATCACGCCGCGTGGGGTGTTACGAGGAAAAGACGGTGTCCGAGAGGCCTTCACCCTGCTGCTCGAGGAGCTACCGAATG
>DASQVU010000433.1:0-12084 GCA_035640615.1 Pseudonocardiaceae bacterium | reverse complement strand
CGGGTCGTCGCAGGCGATCGCCTGCTGGATCATCCAGTAGGCATCGACGGCATTGGCGCACGAGACCACCTTCAGCCCGGGGGTGTGGGCGAAGTAGGACTCCGGGGACTCGGAGTGGTGCTCGACCGCGCCGATCCCGCCGCCGTACGGCACGCGCACCACCACCGGCATCCGCAGCTTGCCCTGTGAGCGGTAATGGAACCGGGCGAGCTGGGTGACGATCTGGTCGAAGGCGGGGAAGACGAACCCGTCGAACTGGATCTCGCAGACCGGCCGGTAACCCCGCAGCGCCAGCCCGACCGCGGTGCCGATGATCCCGGCCTCGCCCAGTGGCGTGTCCAGCACCCGCTGCTCGCCGAAGTCCTTCTGCAAGCCGTCGGTGATCCGGAACACCCCGCCGAGCTTGCCGATGTCCTCACCCATCAGGATGACCTTGGGGTCGGCCTCCATCGCTGCTCGTAGGCCTTGGTTGAGGCCCTTGGCCAGAGTGATCGTCTGAGGTCCGCTGGTACCGGTCATCAGCGCTTACTCCCCGGATCAGCTTCGGCGAACGATGCGTGGTAGGCCAGGTAGTCCGCGCGGGCGGCCTCCAGCGACGGCGACGGTTCGGCGTAGATCTCCGAGAAGATCCGTTCTGGCCCGGGGACGGGCATCGACGTGCAGTAGTCGCGCAGCCGGCGGGCCAGCTCGTCGGCTTCGGCGGCCAGCCCGGCGAAGAACTCCGGGCTTGCTAGGCCTTCCCGCACCAGGTGCACCCGCACGCGCTCCAGGGGGTCCTTGAGCTTCCATTCCTCCAGCTCGTCGGCGAGCCGGTAGCGGGTCGGGTCGTCCGAGGTGGTGTGTGCGTCCATCCGGTAGGTGCACGCTTCAATCAGCAGCGGGCCGTTGCCGGTGCGGCACTCCTGCAGCGCCCACCGGGTGACCGCGAACACGGCCAGCACGTCGTTGCCGTCTACCCGGATGCCGGGGAAGCCGTAGCCGCGGGCCCGCCGATACAGCGGCACCCGGGTCTGGTGATCCAGCGACGTCGAGATCGCCCACTGGTTGTTTTGGCAGAAGAAGACCACCGGTGCGTCGTAGACGGTGGCCCAGACGAAGGCCTCGTGCACGTCGCCCTGGGAGGTGGCGCCGTCGCCGAAGAAGCAGATCGTCGCTTCGCTCGACTCCCCGTTTCCGATCTTGCCATCCAGCCGCTGGCCCATCGCGTAGCCGGTGGCGTGCAGCCCCTGGCTGCCCACCACGATGCTGTAGAGCTGGAATCCGGTGCTGGTCGGATCCCAGGAGCCCTGGTCAATGCCCCGGAAAAGGCCGAACAACTCGGTGGGGTCCACCCCGCGGCACCATGCGACGCCGTGCTCCCGGTAGGACGGGAAGGCCATGTCCTGCGGGGCCATCGCGCGGCCGGCGCCGATCTGGGCGGCCTCCTGGCCCAGCAGCGGGGCCCACAGGCCGAGCTGACCCTGCCGTTGCAGGGCGTTGGCCTCCCGATCGACCCGGCGCACGAGCACCATGTCGCGATACAACGCCTGGATCTCTGCTGCGGGGATCTCCCGGTCGAACTGAGGGTGAGAAACGCGCTGGCCCTCGGGGGTCAGGAGTTGAACGAGGTCTTCACCTTCGCTGGTGGCACGGAGACCGGCGATCACCTGCTGCGGATTGTGCGGCCGGTCGACCTCCATCGCGGTGCCGACAATGGGACCGAGGACGGGCACTGCCGTGGGCCCTCCAACTGTAGGGCCTCCGACCGGTTTGGCAGCAGGTGTGGAGTGAGATGGTGCGCGCTTGCGAGACGGCATGGGCATCTCCTTGCTGTTACGCCTCGCTCCACTTGTGATGGATACGTCGGCGACGCCGCAACAGCGCGTTACTCCCGTAGTGGGTCGCACTGCCAGGAGTCGACGCTGTCAATCACTCCACTCGCCATCCTTGCACGACCCGGCAGCGATCGTCACACAGGATGTGCCTGATGCGTGGGCCGCGGAGCCTCCTTGCGTCGCTTGGGCAGTATCGGACCGGTGATGGCGCCACCCGGCCCAAACAGGCTGTCCAGCACATCCTTGACCCGGTACAGGTCCGCGTGGATCTCCTCCTGTAACCGGGTCAGCTGGTGAAGCTCGTGCGCGGTGGAACGCTCCCGTTGCGCTGCGGTGTCGGTCGCCGCGGCGACCAGCCGATCGGCCTCAGCGCGCGCCGCCTTCCCGATCCTCTCGGCATCCGCAGTGGCTGCCCGGACCAGCTCGTCGGCGGTCGCCTTGGCCGCCGTGTGGATCTGCTCGGCTTCTGCTCGGGCCTGGGCTCGGATCATTTCGGCTTCCCGTTCGGCCTCTTGGCAGGCGAGGTCGAGCTCGCTGGAGCGCCGGCGCAGCGCGGCCTCCTGTTCGGCGGCCTGCCGGTTAGCCTCCGCGCGCCGGGTAGCGATCTCCTGCTCAGCTCGTTCCCGCAGCTCAGCCACCTGCGTGCGAGCTTGGTCCAGCAGTGCGGCCGCCGCTTGTTCGGCCTGATCGCGCACCTCGCGGGCCTCGTCTTCGGCCAGCTTCAGGATCTTCTCTACCCGAGCGCCGAAATTGGATTCTCCGGCCGGCTCCCCGTCGGGCGCGTGCCGCGTTTGGCTCAGCGCGTCCTCCAGCATCGCGATGCGCTGGTTGGCCGCTGCCAGCGCATTGTCAGCCGCCGCCAGCTCGGCGGCGAGAACGCGTAACCGCTCGTCTACCTGCCGCTTGTCGTAACCCCGTAGCCCGACATCGAACGTACTGTCCGTTAAGTCCTTACGGTTCAAGCGGTTCATCTGTTACCTCCCCGACGGTGGTGAGGCATCCTTACACTTGATCACAAATTGCCCACCATCAGGTCAGGAATTTCCGCGATCGCCTGGCAACCGCCGGCTTGCGGTGCGGCTATCCTCGCGGCTGCGTACATCCGGGGAACCCATTAGGGGCTCCCATGCGGGGGACTGACCCACAGGAGTCAACGCTGAGCTATCAGGATCCATCCTGGCGTCCCACCCAACGCCTGCCCGTCACGCGGCTAGCTCCCGGGGGTCCCGCCCCGCCGCGAGGGCCCGTCCCGCGACGAAGACCTGCTCCGCCTCAAGGGCCTGCTTGGCCGCCTGCAGCTGGGATGCGCCAGCCGGGCCGGCGCCGCCGCCCTGGCCGCATCGTCGCGTTGTTCGGTGCCCTGGTCGTGCTGGCGGTGCTGGGTCTTGCGGTCTACGTCGATCGATCGCTGCAACGAACCGACGCGCTGGCCGACTACCCGGGGCGGCTGCTGGCCACCGCGGGCACCAACTGGCTGATCGTCGGCTCGGACAGCCGCGCCGGCCTGACCCCCGAGCAGGAAGCGCGCCTGTCGACCGGTGATGAGGCAGCGGCGGGTGGCGGCCGCACGGACACGATCATGTTGATGCACATCCCGTCCCTGATCAGTGGCGGGCAGACCACCTTGGTGAGCCTGCCCCGCGATTCCTCGGTTCCGCTCGCTGGGCACGGTCGGGTCAAGCTCAACGCCACCTTCGCGCTAGGTGGTCCCACCTTGCTGGTGCAGACCGTGGAGAAAATCACTGGCCTGCACATCGACCATTACGCGGAGATCGGTTTTGCCGGCTTCGCGGGTCTCGTCGATGACGTCGGTGGGGTGCAGATGTGTCCGACCGAGCCGATCAATGATCCGCTGGCCGGGTTGAATATTTCCGCCGGGTGCCAGGTAATGGACGGTCCGAAGGCACTGGGCTATGTCCGCACCAGGCACTCCCCGCGGGGTGACCTGGACCGGGTGGTGCGCCAGCGGGAATTCCTCGGTGCGCTGATCGCCCGGGCGACCAGCCCGGGGGTGCTGCTCAACCCATTCCGCGCGGTCCCGCTGGTGGCCGACGCCCCGGGCACGGTCACCGTCGACGAGGGCGACCACGTCTGGGCACTGGCCAGGCTCGGGTGGGCGATGCGTGCGCTCTCCTATGGCGATGCGGTCACCACGACGGTCCCCTTTGCCGGCTTCGGCCCGGTCAGCGATGGATCCTCCGCCGTGCTGTGGGACAAGGACGCGGCCGGCCAACTATTCGGCCGGCTCGCTCGTGAATGAGTAACAGTGTTACAGCATCGAATGCCACTCACGAGCCGCCGCATGGAGCGTGTCGGGTCATCCTGCCTATCGTGAAGAACTCGTCGTTGGGTCGCAGCGCCGTCAGGTGCGCCAGCCGGTTGGACATCGCGAACAGCGCGGTGATGGGCCCCGACATCCCAGATCTCGTCTCGGACAGGCCTGCGGCCCGGGCCCGTTGCAGATCGTCATCTATGAGTTCCGCGGGGCGGGTGGCGATCACCAAGGCCGGGTTGACGATGGCGCGTTGCCGGGGGTTCAGGGCGGCGGCCCAGGGATTACTGGCTACGGGGTCGGCGAGCTGTGGGTCCCGCGCGCGGATCCGCAGAATCCCGCCGTGCGCCACGATGCAGTGGTGCAGGCAAACGACGCAGGCCGTTTAGGCGGGCCAGGCGGTCCATTGAGTGGTCGATGACGGATCGCCCTCGCGAACGAACGCCAGCAAAGCCTGCAGTTGAGCTGGGTAGTGCTGCGTGGGTCCGTGCCCAAGACTGATCAGTAGTCCCGCGTCAGGGCCGATGTAGGTGAGCGTCTAATCTTCAGCGGACTGTAAGGCGGACCTCGACCTTTCCATTTTGGCAACGCACCTCATAGGTAGGGGCGGGCACGGTGGCGGGTCCTCTTAGCACTTCACCGTCTGAAAGCCGAAAGATGCTTCCATGGCAAGAGCATTCCAGCAACAAGTCATTGACCTGCCCCAGGTGAAGCGGGCATCCACGGTGAGAGCACCGGTCTGATAGGGCATAGACCTGTTCGCCTTTTTTGTAAAGCATAATGCGCACGCCATTAGCGCGTGCGGGGGTAAGGGTATCCTCGGCGAGGTCTTCCTCTGCGATCACTGGTGTCCACTCCTGCGGCCAGTCTTCGAACGCTGTCTGATTTACGCCGACTCCCTTGACGAAAGAGAGATATCCGCCCAGGTTGGCGGATGCTCCGGCGATCACCATGGAGGTGAGTGACAACAGGCACGCTTTCTTCCGCTTTCCGCCGCGGCGGGCCTTGATGGAAAAAATTTGCAAGGAGACAGCGGTAGTGTTGCCCAAAGCATGGACGGACCCCACCCGTTGCTGCGCGCCCCACAGCTCCGCCCAGTCAGACAACCCAGCAGCGATAGTGGGAAGCGCGGCCACGGTGCCAATGGAGACAAGCTGGTCGGCTGCTTTTTCCGCCCTCTTGCCACCCAACACGTCAAGCGCTGCGGCGCTGGCCCAGGTTCCAATCACAACATCGGTGAGAACTGGATGCAGCGGGCGACCTAGCCAGGTGCCGCTAAGCAGATCCTTCCGAACCGATTCCTGCGGAACGATCCGTGATATGACCCTTTGCGCGAGGTCTGCGACTCGGTCAAGAGCCTCCATGTCCTCGATTCGCTTGGTCAACTGCTGGACGGCCTTCATTTATCCGCTCCTGCGCCTTCGCCGGTGTACTGTCATCTGACGGACCTTCGATCAAGCCTTCGCGGCATGCTTGCGGTCTGTACCGTCCTCGAGCAGAGCGGCAAGCTCTTCGGTGGCCGTCTCGGCTGTCTCGGGAGGCCCCATAACGATAGCCCGCTCGTAGGCTGCCCTGGCGCTGTCCCTTTCTCCCCGATCTCGATGAAGACGGGCAAGGTTGAGCGCGCCCAAGGACGCGAACTCCGGATGACGTAGTGTAATTACTAGCTCGTAGGTGTCCTGAGCTTTCTTGTGATGTCCTTGCCGGGCCAAGATGTCACCGAGTGCCAACGCCGCCCAGCAGGTGACATCTGGATGCCCAAATTCGATAGCTTGCTCATAGACCTCCTGCGCGCGGTCCAGGTCTCCAAGTTCCGCCAAGAGGACCCCGAGGTTGTAAGCGGCGCGTGGGGCAAATTCGGGGTGACCCGAAGTGATCGATTGGGCATAGGCTTCTTGTGCTCGAGACGTTTGCTCTAACTCTTCAAACAGGATTCCCAGACCAAAAGCAGCGGCTGGTGCAAAATGTTCGTGCCCTGAGTCGATCGCTTGTTGATAAAGTCTTTCGGCTCGTTTCCATGAGCTCTCCCGCTGCGTCGCGAGAAGACCAGCTAGCCTTACCCCTGCTTCCAAAGACTCTTCTTTACGTCCGGCTTGTACCGCGATGCACCACGCTCGCTGTGCATCGTAAAGATCAAAACGAGCCCTGCGGCGACTTGTATCCTCCGGAGAGCTGGGCTGGTGAAAGTGCATAACGAAGGGAAACACTTCTCGGCGCATATGCGATAAAGATCGTGCCCGATCGTAACGGCATGCGCCATCCGCGGTAGCCCCAGCCACTGGAGACACCTTGTCGATGTGGACATAGATGCGGTTGTTTTCTCCAAGCGCCAGGTGAAGGCCGGGACCGTTTGTGACCTCCCGCACTGAAATCTGCCCGCGATGCATTATCGCGCCTCCCGGCGTATCCCGGCAAAAGCAGCCGGTGGTCAGCAAGTCCTGCAGGAAAGCTCGGTTGTCTCGGGTTGTGAAGTGGGCGCCGCCAGCTCCTGTGGTCAGTGCCCCTTCTACGGACCTAATGTGCCGCCATAGACCAAGCGCTAGCAAGCGCCTGTACAGGAGCGCCATCGTCTTGCGTGCTCGAGCGTCTAACTTAGAGGCTTCTCGCACCTTCGAAGCACCCCCTTCTTTCGACCCTCAAACCGAACGTAGACGCCGGACGCCGAGGCGACCCAGCAGTGCGCGTCGGGGGCAGCTCATGAACCAGCAATACCGGATCCGGACGCTGACGTCACGGTCCGGTACACATCCTGTGACTGTCGCGGTCGGCGAGAATCCGGTACTGGAGGCGCTAGCGCAGTGGGACCCGATGGTCGCCGCTACCTCGTTAGGCCGATGTCATTTAGCGCTCAGCGTTGGCATGATCACGTGGCACGGTGGCCTATCAGCCACTGTACGTCCTGGTCTGGCGCGGCAGCGATCTGGCTTCGAACTGCTCTCCCGCGGGTTTCGGCCTTCCAACGCCGGAAGGGCACCGTTCGGGTCACTGCCTATCGATCGCAGATCGACGAGGCGGCGCAGCGGCGTGGCCTGGCGCAAGGGACTGCGCATCTGGACTAACCAGTGCCGGCGGGCGGGATAACGGCCGGTCGGGAGCCTGCCATATGAATCCGCGGCGGCATCTGGGTCGGCCAGGCAGTGTCCGGCGCCCGATCCGGGTATATCAAGCATCCGTGATCAGACGCGAGGATGACGGGAAGGTCGCCGTGCTGCGGCTGTCCCACGGCGGGCTAAACCTGATGGACAGCGAGCTGGTGGAGGCCATCGCGCTGGAGTTCCGGGAGCTCCCCGGCGGCGACATTCGGTCGGTGGTCATCACCGGCCATGGGCACGTGTTCTGCGCCGGACTTGACCTTAAGCGCTATATGGCCGGCGGCGCGGACTACGCCAGGCACCTGCCGTTGCTACTGGGGAACGCGTTCGAGGCGGTGTTCAACTGCCCGCTGCCGGTGGTGGCGGCGGTGAACGGGCACGCTCTCGGCGGTGGCTGCGTGCTGGCGTGCTGCGCCGACGTACGGGTCATGGCCGACGGTGAGGGGGAGATCGGGCTGCTGGAGCTGCGGGTGGGGGTACCGTTTCCGCGGGCGGCGCTGGAGATCGTGCGCTATGCCGTCGGCGGCGTTGCGGCCCACCGGCTGGCGTTGGGCGCCCAGACCTACCGCCCCCAGCAGGCCGCCGAGCTGAACCTAGTCGACGAGGTCGTGGCCGCCGACGAGCTGCTCGATCGGGCGAAGATCGTGGCGCGCACCCTTGCCGAGCAGTCGCCCGCCGACGCGTTCACCCTCACCAAGGCGCAGTTGCACCGCGACACCCTCGAGCGGATCGATCGCTACCGCGACGACGAGAACGTGCTGGCCCAGCCTCTGTGGGTCGAGCACGCCGTGATCGATGGCTGGGTCAAACGCTACCTGGACTCCGCGAAAGGCAAGCCCCGCTCTGACAAGCCTGGTAGCTGAGCGGCCACGACATCGTCGAGGCCGGTCCGCGCTGCACGAGAG
Source organism: Pseudonocardiaceae bacterium (assembly GCA_035640615.1). Lineage (GTDB taxonomy): Bacteria > Actinomycetota > Actinomycetes > Mycobacteriales > Pseudonocardiaceae. Next base: position 4,001 of record DASQVU010000433.1, on the reverse strand, counting down.
AGAGGATGGAGATATGGGACACGGCGGTCAATGTGGTGCCGTGTTGGCCTGCCCCATCAGGTCATAAGCCAGCGCGCTGCTTAGCGCTGGGTCCTCACCGCGCCGTACGCGGTTCCGGGAGCGACACGCCGCTGAGGCCGGCGCAGCGGTTAAACAGCTCGTCCTGTAGATCGGCCAAGCGCGCCGCGGGATGAGTGGAACGAGGGCGCTGGTGGTAGAAGTAGCCGCCAGTGACAGTCGCGACTGGGTCGTCGCTGACGGCCAGCCATGCCTGCGTCACCGACCCGAGGGCGAGGTTATCCGGTGCGCTGGGACCGCCCATCTTGGTAGCAACCCAGCCAGGTTCCAGGGCGTTGGACAGCACGTCGGGCCAGCGGCGGGCGATACCAAAGGCAAGCATGACGTCGTAGAGTTTGCTGTCGGCATAGGCTTGCGCGCCGTTCCAGGGCCGTGCCGTCCATTGCAGGTCGTCAAGGCGGGGCTCGCCGCTGCGGTGCATGCCCGAGCTGAGGTAGATCAGCCGCTTTGGTCGATCGATCAATGCTGTTAGCAGGTATGGCGCCAGCACGTTGATCGCAAAGATGTGCTCGAGCCCGTCTTCGGTTTCGAGACGTCGGGGCTCGCGGTACCCCACCCCCGCATTGTGTATCACGGCGTCGAAGGTGCCGAGCGCGTTGGCCTGCGCGGCAACTCCCCTGATCTGAGCGATGCTCGACAAGTCACCGACGACCACAGCGGCCGCGATCGGCAGCGCAGCGCGGGCATCATTGGCGCGGGCGTCGTTGCGGGCATGCAGGACCACCGAATGGCCCTGATCGGACAAGCGTTGGGCCGCCATGAGACCGAGACCGTCGCTGGACCCAGTGATCAGAACACGAGACATTGAGGACTTACCTCATCGGCTAAGGGGATGGGGTTGCCACTGGCCGAGTTAGCGTTAACAAGGCAGCTTGCCAATAACGCAAATCGGACAGTTCAATCACCACCCGGCCGGTATCAGTAGTGTTTTGACAGTTGCGTCTACCGCAGGTGTTCCCCATCGAGCCCCGGTCTAACCAGAACCACGCCAGCCAACCGGCGCACGGATGCGCTAGTGATCGGCGGTTGGAGAGACTGCGGCTGTCGCAGTGGTGGAGCCGGGCGATGGCGGCGTTTATCCAGCGCGCCCTAGGTGTGTATGCGTCGCACCATTACGTGGTGAAGTTATGGCGCAAGAACGGGTTGAAGCCACACCGGGCAGGCATGTTCAAGGTGAGCAAAGATCCCGCGTTTGCTCCAGAAGGTCGCCGACATTGTGGGGCTACCTCGATCGCCTGAGAGGGTGGTGGGTGCTGAAAGACGCAGATCCAGGCGTTGGGTCGGACACAGCCGGTGTTGCGATCACCTTCACGCGACCGAGAAACGCACCCATGACTACCTGGCATGGTGCGACGAATCTGTTCGCAGCGTTGCACGTCGGGCACCGGCGGAGTCTTCGGTGAGTGCAAACCCACCTGGGACGCGACAGCTTCCGGGCCTTCCTGAAAAGGCTGTGAAACCGTATGCCGACAAAGAGACTTATGTCGTGTTGGACAACTTATCCACGCACACGGCCCCGGACGTGTGCGGCTGGTTGGAGAAGAAATCCGCACGGAGATTGCCTGCCCCGCAGCCGCATCTGGTTCCCAGAACGAGGCACACACCAGGTCCGCCATGCCCAACCCGATCGGGCGAACCATCTCCGATGAGGCACCCAACGTTCGTCTGTGCACACCGTTGGCGGTCTGGGCCTTTGCGCGTCATCGGGGCTCAGGATTCCACCCGACCTGTACCGAATCGGGATTGAACAGACCACCCTCAGCCTGCTTGATCTGCCCGGCATAACCCGCACCACACACAACGCGTCGGGCTAGGTCTTGCGTAGCCCGTGGCCCGGGGCGGTGGGTGGAAGGTTGGGGGATTCCACGGTCTTTTTGTGCGCTGAGGTGTCGACGTCATGGCGGCGGGGCAATCTGCGGTGCCGTGGTCGGTGCCGCTCAAGGGCCCGGTCGCCGGAGCCAGGAAGGACCTGGATGATCTTTATTGTGGTTGCTGCGGCGCTGGCTGCGGGGGTGTGCTTTGCTGTTGGTGGGTTTTTTCAGCAGCGTGAGGCGAGCACCCGTCCCTCGGATGAGTCGCTGTCGCCGCGGTTGCTGTGGGACCTGGCTCATCGTCCGGCCTGGTTGGCGGGGATCGCGGCGACCGCGGGGTCGTTTGTGTTCAAGTCGGTGGCGTTGGCGTTTGGGCCGTTGTCGGTGGTGCAGCCACTCGTGGCCAGTGAGTTGGTTTTCGCGATTCCGCCCTCTGTGCGTCGTCACGGGTTACGGCTGGGCAGGCGCGAGTGGGGCGGCATCGCCGCGGTCACCGTCGGGTTGGCCCTGGGTATTTATTCCGCTAATCCGCAGCGGGGGCACTCGCTGCCTTCGCCGCTGCGCTGGGCTGAGCTGCTGGGGACGTTGACGGTCATCGCGGGGGTGGCGCTGCTGGCTGCCAGTCGGGTCGGTGGCCCGGCACGCGCGTCGTTGTATGCGCTGGCCGCGGTAGCCATGCTGGTGGCCCAGTCCACGCTGCTGGCTGCCACCGTGGCGCTGTTCAAGGCGGGAATCGTCACCGCGTTGGCCTCGTGGGAGCCCTACGCGATGGGGCTGGCCAGCCTAGTCGCGCTTACCCTGGTGCAGAGCGCCTACCAGGCCGGTCCGTTAGCGGCGAGCATGCCGATCATGGACGCGGCCAATCCGGTGCTGGCCATCGGGGTGGGCCTGGTGGTGCTGCACGAGACCATCGACACCCGTTTCTGGCACCTCGTCGGCGCCCTGGCCGGGGTATGCCTGCTGGTGGCCGGCATCCTCCTGGTCGACAGTTCCCCGTTAGTGCGCAGGGTGCAGCGCGTCGAGCAGCGCCAGCGTCAACAGGTAGCCCGCAGCGAGGGCGTCGACACCACCTGCCGCGAACAGGCCCATTCCGACCAGGACACCACTGCGTCGAGACCGCTGTGCGGGCCGGTCGTGCAATCCGGCACCGACGCCGATGGAGACGGACCCGTTAAGTAGTGACCGCATAAGCTGCAGCACCGGCCCCGACCTCCAGACGCTGCGGCATCGGCACGCTGCCTGGAACCGTCGTGTGAGCAACAGTCCGCGGTCGCGTTGCATCCGGCCGAACATATGATCAGCGCCAGACGCTGACCGCAGAGCGCGCACACTTCGCAATCCTCCGAATGGATCTCTTTGCCCAGCGGCTTGCGCACTGCTGTCGCTGAGGAATGCCCCACAGGCCTGCTGCATCCGGGCACCGTGCGACGTACCGTGCGCTGGTGCTTGTCCAGCCGATGCCGTCGCTGACTGACCTTGCGCTGGGGTTGGTGATTGTTTATTTGGTCTGGCGGTTGCGGCGCGGCGGCGAGGTGTTGACACATTGGCGCGCCGCATTGATGTGGGCGGCGGGGACCGCGCTGGCCGGAGCTGTGTACCACGGTGCGCTCGTCGGGATGCCCCGGGTGAACGCCTTGAGCTGGGCGATCATGAGCATGATGGTCGTGGTCGTGGTGTCGTATTTGCTGGCGGCGTCGGTGGTGCAGGTCTTGGGGCGCACGCGAGTGATCGTGTTTTGGCTGCTGCGCTCGGTGGGCTTGGTGGCGTATGTGGTCGTCGCCGCGGCCGGCCATGCCAGCATCACGGCGATCATGTGGTGTGAGAGTCTGACGATGGCCAGCGTTTTGGCGCTGTGGGTCTGGGCGTGGCGCCGCCATCACCCGATGGCTGGCCCGATGCTGGTGGCTATTGGCGTGAGCATCGCCGCCGCTATGCTGCGCCTGGTGCCCGGCGCCGCGGCGCTGGCGGGACTAGACCCCGACTCCGGCTACCACCTGGGGCAGATCGCGGGAATGGTGCTGCTGTACCACGCCGTCGCCGGTGCCAGCGGGCGATCCCATGCCACGGCACCCCAGCCGGGTGATGCTGGGTCGCGAAGCGGCATGTGATGGA
>DASQVU010000432.1:0-5227 GCA_035640615.1 Pseudonocardiaceae bacterium | reverse complement strand
CCTGGTAGCACGGTAAAGCCCAGGCTGCTGGCGCGGGCCTCACCGGCCGCGGCGACCGTCTTGGAGAACCCGTCATCGGCGGAGAGGAACACCACGCTGCGGGGCTTGGTGGTGGCCAGCTCGTTGATCGCGTTGACGATGGATGACGCGTACACCGACGCCGGGGACAGCACCGCGAAGGTGCGCCGATACCCGTGGTCGAACAGCGTGTCGTCCGCGCCGGAGCTGTCCACCATCACCTGGCCGTTGCGCTCGACCACCGCCATGGCCGCACCCGTGGTGGCCGAGCCATACGGGCCGAGGATCAGTTTGTAGCCCTTGTCGTTGAACTGGTCCACCAGCTGCCCGGCGGTATCGGGCTGAGACTGATCATCCTGGTAGTCGATGTGCAGCCGCAGCGTCCGGCCGCCGACGGGAACACCGCCCCTGGCGTTGACCGTGCTGGCACAGTAGTCGTAGCCCTGCTGGGTCAGCTTGCCTTCCTCCTGCAGGACGCCACTCAACGACATCGACGCCCCGAGGTTCACGCTGTCCCCGGCCTGGCTCTGCGTGCCCTTCGAGGCGCAGCCGGCGAGCACCAACGCAAGCACCGCACCAGCGGCCAGGACTCGAGCACCCGTCACGCTGCGAGCATAAGGCCGGGCTATGACATTGCCGGGGCATTACCTGTTACACCAAGCTGGCCAGTGCACCGGCAGCGGCGGTGACCGCGCCGGGCAACGCGGAGTAGGAGTTGGCCGGCGCGGCGGCCAGCACGACCACGGCATAGCGCCAATCCGGTCCGACCAGGCCGGTGCTGTTCATCACGGCCTGGGAACCGCTGGTGCCCCAACCCTGCTTGATCGCCCAGCTGGTATTCGGCATCCCATCCGGAATACCGAAATACTGATCGAAACCATCCGCGGCGACCTCCGGCGCCTGCGACAGAGCACCAAGAATCATATCCCGATCAAATTGCCGTAATTGATCGGTGACGTACCGGTAAACAGTGACCATATCCTGTGGCGTGATCATCGTGTCACCCCACTCGCCGGGATCTGCGGGCGGTCGGGTGCCGGTGAGTCCGAGCAGGCTCACCATCCGGGTCACGATCGCCGGGCCACCGCCGGCCGTCCACAGGTCGTCGGCGATCTGGTCGTCGCTGTTGGCAAGCATCTGGTGCAGCTGCTGCTGCATGCCCGGATCCGGCGCCGCCCCACCATCCCGAGCCAGCACATCAAGGGCCATCAACAACTTGACCACGGACATGGCCGCCACTGGCTGGTCGGCATTCTCGCTGGCCACCACCCTACCGGTGGTGCGGTCGAAGACCTCGAAGCCGACCTGGGCAGCGGGCACCACCGCTTGCGACGCCTGCTTGACCTGAGCCGCCACGGCAGCCTGGTCAACAGCGGGAGCCTGGCCAACGGCAGGTGGCTGGTCAACGGCGGGGGATTGGTCGTCGGCAGCGGAGACCGGCTGGCTGATCGTTGGCACGCTGCTGGGCGCGACCACCGCAGCGGGGTAATGGAGGGTCTTCGGTCCGACCGCCGCCGAAGCCAGGCCCGCACCGGTAATGCACAGGAGCGCCGTCGTGACGGGTATCAATAGGCGTCGCATGCCCAATACGTCGGCACCGCAACAGCTATTTTTACGGCTTTTTACCGGCTCCCGGGGAATTCCCAGGAAGATGACAGGTCAATTCAAGGAATGGTCAGCGAAAGTGGTACACCAACCGTTAGCGGGTGTACCGGTGCTTGACGCCGGGCGGGAAGTACTCCGGGTCCCGGTTGGCGTGCAGGCTCACCCGGGGAAGCTGGCGGTCCGCCGGCGTGTAGTGGGCGAACTCACTGTTGAGCCGGCGAAGCTGGGCGAGGATCGACTGCGCTACCGCGTCCCGGATCTGCTCGTTGCCAGCCACTCCGGCGGCGAGCTCGACGGCGATCGCGAGATACCGGTCCCGATCGGCGTCTTCCCTGGATTCCATGACGAACTTGCCGGTGACCCAGGGTGCGATCGCCGGTTGTTCCAGGCCTACCGTGATGTTCTCCGGGTAGATGTTCGCGCCGTAGTACGACACCGCGAACTGCGAGCGTCCGAATACGTGCACGAACGGTAACTCTCGGATGCGCAGCTGGTGGCCGGGCCCAAGCTCGGCGATCGGGTCGAAGCCGTGGTCGGCGAGGAAGCCGAGCATGCCGTCGAACGGCGTGAGGCCGCCGGTGTCGGCGATGTGGTAGCGGATCAGCGGGATCCCGTTGTCGCCGGTGAACAGCAGCGTGGTGCCCTGCGTCTCGAACAGCCGGCTGCGCGGGTCGTACTGGGCCAGGGTGGGCAGCCGCGACTGGCCGAACAGCTCCCGGGCGGCGGCCGGATGCTGCGCCAGGAAGCGGCGGATGCAGACAGACAGCGGCGTCTCGGTGGCCAGCACGCCAGCGTCAGCGGTGCCGTACAGCGACGCCGAGTCGAAACACGGGTTCTTACTTCCCGCCCGCTGGCCCATCATCGTGCGCCATTCCTCGCTGAACACCTCGCCGGCGAGCACCAACTTGATGCGGTAATCCGGCCACGGCACGCCCCGGGCCAGGCCGGCGTCGATGACGCCCTTGAGAAACGGCGGGTATCCGAGCAGCACCACCTGCTCGAACTGTGGAGCAAGCGCGGTGATCACCCGCAGGATCTCTTCGACGTCGCTGCCCGGGGTGATCACCGTGATCGGGTAACCCTTGGCCGCCAGGTGCCGGCAGCAGTTCGCGGTGTACATCCCGCCGACCCAGGTGCCCAGCGCGAAGCAGACCACGGCCAGGGTCGGACGCTGATCAGCCGCGAAGCTGTCGTGGAAGACCTGCTCGAACCGGGTGGCTACGGCGAACTCGTCGGCCACCGACCGCGGCCAGAAGGTGGGCTCGCCGGTGGATCCCGACGACACCGCGATCATGTCGCAACCCGTCAGCTCACCCCCGCGGCACAGCTGAGCCAGCGGATACCGGCGCAGGTAGTTGTCCTTGGTCAACAAGGGCAGGGTTTGGAAGTCGCTGGCGTCGCGCACCGCCGCCGGGTCGAGCCCGCGCTCGGCAAGAAACGCCTTGTAAGCGGGCACCGTCGCGGCCACCGAAGCGAACAACGCCAGCGTGCGCTGCTGCGTCTCCCCGTCCGCTGGGCGAGCGAGGACATCGTCCAGATCGCTGGCCAGGAATTGCTCCAGCGCGGCCCGCGACGGTTTCTCACGCAGCACCATGGCCCTACCTTGACCCCCAGGCAGGCCAGACAACAGTGGTTTGTCGGTGGATGGGCCCAGATAAGTCGAGAATGTGCCTGGCGAGCCGGTTGTGTTGGTGTCAACACCGTCGGAAGGAGATCGGGGTGTCCGACCATCGAACCCACCGCTACCAGGCCCGCTGCCATTGGCAGGGCTCGACTGCCCAAGGTTATGAGTCCTACGACAGAGCTCACCGGGGCGCCGTTCCGCCCGCGCTGAGCCCGATCGACCTCAGCGCCGATCCTGGCTTTCGGGGCGACCCGCAGTGCTGCAACCCGGAGCAGCTGCTCGTGCTGGCGGCGGCCTCGTGCCAGCTGCTGTCATTCTTGGCCGTGGCCGCCCGCGCACGGATCGACGTGCGCCGCTATGACGACGAGGCCGAAGGTGTCATGCCCGAGAACATCAAACCGATCCGGCTGACCGCGATCCGGCTGCGCCCCACGATCACCGTAGGGCCAGGGCACAGCCGCGAGCGCCTCGCTCACCTGGTCCAACTCGCGCATCGGGAGTGCTACATCGCCAACAGCCTCGCCTGCGAGGTCACCGTCGAGCCGAGCTTCCAAGTGCTGGACTACGCCTTCGGGGACAGCGAGATCGGAGAAGCCATCGGAAGAACTTGATCGCCTGGCTGAGCACCTGGACGGCCTGTCACACCCGGGGTAGGCGAGCCGGTCAGATGGCGTCCCCGGCAGCTGGCGTGAGAAAACGACCAGCGGGCGCGCGCGGAGTGGTTCTGCGTACGGTTGGTGTCATGGACAGCGGGTGCCTGACGGAGATCACTTCAGAGACACAGTTGCGGGAGATTCTCGGTGAACCCGCTGCCTACGTCGCCAACAAGGACCGGCGGTCCCTGCACGACTACGACAAGCAGTGGCTGGCCAGCTCGCCGCTATGCCTGGTCGCGACGTCTGCCGCGGACGGCAGCTGCGACGTCTCCCCGAAGGGTGACCCGCCAGGCTTCACCCTCGTGCTCGACGACACCACCATCGCCATTCCGGAGCGGCGAGGTAACCGCCGCGCCGACGGCTTCCGCAACATTCTGACCAACCCGCACGTCGGCCTGGTCTACCTTATTCCCGGGCGCGGCGACACATTGCGGATCAACGGCCGCGCGCGACTGGTGCGGGAGGCACCGTTCTTCGATCGGATGAGGGTCAAGGGACACCGGCCGCTGCTAGCGCTGATCGTGGCGATCGAGCAGATCTTCTACCACTGCCCGAAGGCGTTCCTGCGCTCGAAGCTCTGGCAGCCGGATACCTGGGATCCCGCAGCAGTCCCGTCCAAGGCGGAAATCGCCCAACGCCTGGAACGCCCCAACGAAACCCTCGAAGACCTCCAGCACTACTACGGCCCCAGCTACGCCACCCGCCTGTACTGATCGATCTTGATCCGGCACCCACTGCAGTCCGGACGCAGAACGCGGTAAAAGCGCCCGAAAACCGCAGTCTGCATCCCGGCTGCGGTCTAGTCACCTGGAGTGATCATGAACGTAGCGCCGAGTTTGGCTGACGGGGGGTGCACGCTGCTGTGCTGGCTGCGCGAGATGCGCGATGAGCAGCCGGTGTGGCGTGACGGGTACGGCGTCTGGCACGTGTTCCGCTACGCCGACGTGGCCCGCGCGATCTCCGACTCGCAGGTTTTCTCCTCCGAGGTGGGCCGGGTGGCTCCGATCGCGGAGAAGTTGTCCCAGGGGAACCTCACCCGGACCGATCCACCCCGCCATCAGGCGCTGCGTCGGCTGGTCGGTGCGGCGTTCAGCCCGAAGGTCGTCACCGGGCTCACCCCGCGCATCGCCGAGGTCACCCGCGAGCTGCTCGACGCTACCGGCGGCTCGGGAGAGTTCGACCTCGTCTCTGCGCTCGCCTACCCGCTGCCGGTAATCGTGATCGCCGAGCTGCTCGGGCTGCCGATTGCCGACCGCGAGCTGTTCCGGACCTGGGCCGACCGGCTGTTCGACCGGGACGTGGCCGACCCGAACGACCCAGAGCT
>DASQVU010000431.1:0-5196 GCA_035640615.1 Pseudonocardiaceae bacterium | reverse complement strand
CACTTCTGTCTGGGCGCGCATCTCGCGCGGATGACACTCCAGTACCTGTTCGTCCGCCTTTTCGAACGCTTCCCCCGCCTGCGCTTGGCTGTACCTCTGCACGACATCCAGCCCGTCCGGGAAGCCGTGGCCGGCGCGGTCAGCCAGCTACCGGTCACCTGGTAGGGACGGTGCTGCGGGCAAGAGCCTCGTAGACGACCAGATCCGCCGGCTCACCGTATTCGTCGTCCGAGCGCCGGCCGCAGTAAGTCATGCCGGCCTTCTCCATGACCCGGCGGCTGGCGATGTTGTGCACCATCGTTTCTGCGACCACGCGGCGCATGTCGGGTTCGGCGAGCACATGGTCGAGCAGTGCCCGCAGCGCCTCGGTGGCGTATCCCTGGCCCCAGCACGGCTCGACCACGGTATAGCCGACCTTGCCGGTACCACGCGTGCTGCCGATACTGCAACCGATCTCGCCGACGATCATGCGATCTGCCTTGCGGATCATGAAGTAAGGCCCGAACCGGCCCGGACCTCCGGCCTCGACCACTGATTCCATCACTTCGAGCGAGAACTGGGACGGGTAACCAGGGGCGAAACTCAACCCTCGGGGGACGCCGCCATCGAGGAGCATGCGGGCCACCGGCCGGTAGATCGGCCGTAACACCAGCCGTTCGGCCTCGATCGAATTCACTCTCGTAGGGTCCCACCAAACCCGGCCTGGCGGGGTAGTCAGGCGTGTAGCGGGCTAGGTGACAGCTAGGTGATAAGGAGCATGAGATGGGTATCGAGGACCCCGACGCCGACGCGGCCGAACAGCGGCGGCTGGTGACCGATCTCGACGACGATGACGAGGACTTAGGAGGATCCACGCAGCCACCCCTGGAAACCGATCCGGCCGACTTCGCCGAGCAGCACCAGCCTGCCTCTCTCGATGAGGACGACTTGTATAGCTGATCCGGGGGAACTATCCGGCGGCGGCAGACGACTATGCCTTTCATCGGGCCTTCCAGAGATTAGGTGCCGGGAAGCTGGTCGGACGCCGGAAGGGGACAGCGGTGGGCGGCGCAGAATGGGTGCGCTGGATGTTTGTTGCGATCTTCGCCGCGCTGGCCGTTTTCTACGTAGTCCGGCTGTTCGCCTGCGGTCGTGGCACCTCTGCCCGGGGTCTGGACATCTCGCGCGGGGTGATGAGCCTGGGGATGGTCGCCATGGTGGCGCCGCGGATCAACCCATTCCCTGCGCTGTACTGGCAGTTGACGTTCGGCCTGGCCGCTGCCTACATCGCCGTCCGGCTGATCCGGCGCGCCTGGCCTACCTTGGCGCTGCCTGATCGCCGGCTCAGCCGGCCGATATCTGATCGCCGGCTCAGCCGGCCGATGCCAGATGGGCACCACCATGAGCTGCATCTGCTGATCGGGGGTGTGGCCATGGTCTACATGCTCGCGGCGATGCCGCTAGGCCGCGACCCGGGCGCGGGTGTTCCGCAAGACATGGTGCAGCCCATGGCCATGGCCCAGACGGGCTCTGCCGGCCTCGTGCTGACATGGGCATTCGTCGCGTATTTCCTGATATTCGTGGTGCGGTTAGCTGCCCGGCTGGCCGCGCCGGTGCCGGTTGTGGGACCACGCGGTGTGGTGGTGTCACCGCATCTGCTTGGTTCGACAGAGATCGTCATGGGTATCGGGATGAGCTGCATGCTCCTCATGATGCTGTGACGGCCGTGCTTACCTCAGGGAGCGTTATGAGAGAGATCAGTTGGTGGCTGGCCCGCCGGCTTGCCGCGGTCGGGGCGTTGTGTGCATTGGCACTGGTGACCCTCGCCGGTATCGCGTCGGCGCACGTCACCGCCAACCCGGGCACCGCCCAGCAGGGTGGGTACGCGAAGATATCTTTCCGGGTTCCCAACGAGCGGGATACCGCGTCGACCACTCAGCTCGAGGTCAGCTTTCCCACTGATCACCCGATAGCCTCTGTAGAGACCCGGGCCATCCCCGGATGGACTGCCAGCGTGCAGAAGACCAAGCTGGACAAACCGATCAAAACTGACGATGGGGAGATCAGCGAAGTCGTCTCGAAGATAACCTGGAGTGGCGGCAAGATCCCACCCGGTTCGTTCGAAGATTTCGACGTTTCTATGGGTCCATTGCCGACCGACACCGATGAGCTGGTCTTCAAGGCGTTGCAGACCTACGACAACGGCGAAGTGGTGCGGTGGATCGACACGGCGCCCGAAGGTGCCCCCGAACCGGAACATCCGGCACCTGTGGTCAAGCTGACCCCGGCCAACGCGAACCAGGTGAGCGTGACTGCGGCGGCGGGAACCGACGCTGCCCAGTCCTCGGATGGTACGTGGGGTGTAGCGCTCGGCATCGTGGGAATCGTGCTGGGCGTCATCGGGATCATCCTGGGTGTGCTGAACCGGCGTCGCCCCACCGCTGGTTGAGCTCCTCTGTGTTCTGCCGGCGACTGTTGCGGGCCTGCGCAGTCACAGTGCTCTGCGTGGTGTTCGGGCTGCTTGCCGGCACCGGCTCGGCTTCGGCCCATGCGGCGCTCATCGGTACCGATCCCGACCAGGGCGCAGTGATCGCCACCATGCCGGCCACTGTGTCGCTGACCTTCAGCGAACCGGTCGTGGTCGCGCCGGATGGCGTCCGGGTCGTCGGGCCGGATGGTGCTGAGGTCGACGATGGCCATGCCACCCATCTCGGCAGCGCTCCCACCGTGGGCGTCCGGCTGGTGTCCAGCCCAGCGCAGCAGGGCACCTTCACCGTCTCCTGGCGGGTGATTTCCGCCGACTCGCACCCGGTGGCGGGAGCTTTCACCTTCTCGGTGGGACACCCCACGATGACGCAGCCGGGCCGTGCGACGGCCATACCGCCGCCGGGCAGTGCAGCCGTCGGCGCGCTCTACGCGATCATCCGTGCCGCGGCGTTCGCCTCCTATGCATTGCTGGTCGGATCGATCGCGTTCGTGCTGCTGTGCTGGCCGGGAGCAATCACTGATCGGGGCGCGCGCCGAGTGATGCTGGCCGGCTGGGCCGGCCTGCTGGCGACTGCGATCGCGACTCTGCTGCTGCAAGGGCCCTACGGCAACGGGGTGGGGTTGGATCGAGTTCTCGATCCGGACATCGTCTCGGAAACCTTGGCCGGCCGGCTGGGCACCGCGTTGACCGCCCGGCTGGTGCTGCTGGCGCTGGCGGGTGGTTACGTCGTGCTGCTCTGTGCCTGGCTGGGGCATCTCGCGCGGCGAGGCCGGACCTGCTTCGGGGCCGTTGGTGTGGTGCTGGCGGTCGGCCTGGCGGCCACCTGGGCTGCTGCAGACCACGCCGCGGTGGGAGTCCAACCCCAGGTGGCGCTGCCGGTCGACGTCGTGCATCTGCTGGCCATGGGCGGGTGGCTCGGTGGCCTGGTCACCCTGGTGGTCGTGCTACGCCCAGCGGCTACCACGGATACCGGTGCGCCAGTGATGCCGCAGCGCGCGGTGGCCAGGTTCTCCTCGTTCGCCACCGGCGCCATCGTGATCCTCGTCGGCACCGGCTGTTACCAGTCGTGGCGCCAGCTCGGTAGTTGGGCGGCGTTCGGCTCCACCGACTACGGCCGGTTGCTGGCGGTGAAGCTCGGAATCGTCACGCTTCTGCTCGGCGCCGCCGCGGTTTCCCATCGATGGGTGAACCGGCGCCGGCGAGCGCTGCTCGGTGTCGGTGCCGCAACGCGGGCGGTGGGGGAGGCCGCGAGAGTGGTCGCGCTGGCCGGCGATGGGCCGAAGGGGAGCAGCCTACGGCGAAGCGTGCTGGCTGAGGCGGCGCTGGGTGCGGTGGTGCTCGGGGTCACCGCGCTGCTGGTCAATGCTGAGCCAGGGCGCACCGCGATGCTGCCGGGTTCAGGATCATCGGCTCCCGGGCACCACGTCGTCGGTTACGACACCGGTGGTCCGGGCGGCCGGGGACAACTCGTGGTGGACGTCGATCCGGCCGCCACCGGACCCAACATGATCCATGTGACAGTTACAGATCCCAGCGGTATCCGGCATGACGTAGCCGAAGTGCGGACCGAGCTGACGCTCGGTCCGCGAGCACTCGGTCCCTTTGCAGTACCGCTGCACCAGATTGAGCCGGGCGAGTATGACGCCAGCGGGGTTCAGGTGCCCTATCCGGGGCCCTGGAAGTTGTGGATCACCGTACGGACTTCGGATTTCGACGAGACGACCGTGGCCGTGCCCATCGACATCAGGTGACTAAGCGGCTGACCGGAACGTCTCGACTACGTGGTTCACCGGCGGCAGCACGACGTTGGGATCAGAATCGGCGGCGGTGAAAACCGCGATGGCGTAGTTGCTTGGATTGTTCTCGACGGTGATCGCCAGAAAACGGATGCTGGTGTTCTTGTCGTTGGTCCCGACCCCGCCGTAGACCAGAGCGGTTCGCGGGCCCACCTGCTTGGCTTCTGGGGGGATCACCTGGACGTTCTTGTAGTGACTGGCCACTTCCTGGAAGAACAGGGTGCCGGCCACCGGGATCGGCCCTACCCGACCGACGCCTAGGGTGATCACGGTCTGGTTATCTGGACTGGTCACCGTGGTGGTACGGCCGTCTTGGGTAGTCGTCCACCCGTCTGGAGCGTCGAAGCGGTAGTGGCCGGCGGTGTTGACCACTTCGTGGCTATCGGCCGCGCCGCTGCTGCCGCCGCTGCTGTACAGCACCAAGGCGGTCACACCGCAGACGAGGGCGAGCACGAGCGCGATGACACCGATGAGTGTGGGAACCGGTCGGCTGCGCATGCGGTCCGGCAATGGCAGCCGGGAGATCCAGGGCATCTTGGAGATCAAGGTATTCATGAGGGCGCCGATCGTAGTGGGAACAGGGGGTGGACATGCCAGCGGGGGCCGGCGCATTCTCGCCGACCCCCGCTGAAGGTTTACTCAGATGTTGCTGGGCACTCAGACGGTGTGCCTGCCAGCCCGGCGGCGGGTACCCGCCACGGCCAGCGCGCCGAGTCCGGTGAGCAGGAACCCGCCGGCTAGCAGCCCGGCGACGTCAGCACCGGTCTGAGCAAGCTCAGGACCCTTGTTGCCTTCGTTCTCGCCCTTGCCCTGCTCTTCACCCTTCTTGCCGTGCTCTTCGCCGTGCTCGCCACCCTTGTTGCCGTGCTCTTCGCCGCGGCCGCCCTCGTTGGTCTCGTGGGCGAGGGTCTCGGACTGACCGAGGACCACCAG
>DASQVU010000430.1:0-2629 GCA_035640615.1 Pseudonocardiaceae bacterium | reverse complement strand
CGCACGACCGGCGCGGTTGGGGTAGGTCCACGTGTGGGCCACCAGGCGACGATGCCAGCGCAGAATCGTGCCCGGTGTGACCAATCGATGCATCCGCAGCATCGTGGGCAGAGTTCGGACGAGTACGGCGAACACTGCTCGATCCGCCCAGTCCATCCGGGGCTGGGGGTTGGTTCTGCGCAGCACGGCGAGGTCGTGACGCAGCACCAAAAGTTCGACGTCTGTAGACGCCGACGAGCGGCCGAGCGACAACACCAGATTCAGAAGCTGAAGAAAGATCAGGTCGAGCAGACGCAACGCCACGGCGCACGATCATGCTCCGAGAACTGACCATGCAGATCACCAGGTCAAGTGGTGTAGGCCGACTTTGGGAACCCTACAGGCCACCAGCACGGTCCGTGCCGGCGCGGGTCTGGTGATGCAGGGCCCGACTGGCCTGGGTCATTTTTTGAGTGTCTGCTTCCAGGCGCCGCTGGGCGAGGTGGTCACCGAGCGGGCCAGCGCGATCTATTTCGTCAGCGAACCCGTCCGCAGCGGTCAGCGGGATGCGTTGTGATGGTGTGGGGGTGGGCTGGCGCCGTGGGAGAAGGAGCTGGATTCGGGGCCGCGTTGCGGGGCGGGTTGGTGGGATAGCCGGGGTAGTGCGTTGCGCAGGTCGGTGAGTAGCAGTTCGGCGAGATCATGCGTGAAGCCGTTGCGGACCACGACGCGCAGCACGGCCAGGTCGGTGCGGTGTTCGGGGAAGGTGTAGGCGGGAACGAGCCAGCCGTGTTCGCGCAGCGCGGCGGAGACATCGAAGACCGAATAGCCGCTGATGTGCTCGTGGAGGGTGAAGGCGAACACGGGCAGCTGGTCCCCGCGGGTCAGCAGCCGGAAGGGTCCGAGCTGGTCGATGTTGGCGGCCAGGGTGGTGGCCACGTCGCGGCAGGTGTGTTGGACGCGCTGGTAGCCCTTGAAGCCTAGGCGCAGGAAGTTGTAGTACTGGGCGATGACCTGCGCACCGGGGCGGGAGAAGTTCAACGCGAAGGTGGGCATTTCCCCACCGAGGTAGTTGACGCGAAACACCAAATCGTCGGGCAGCGCAGCGGCATCACGCCAGATCACCCAGCCCACTCCGGGGTAGACCAGACCGTATTTGTGCCCGGAGGTGCTGATCGACGCGACCCGGGGCAGGCGGAAATCCCACACCAGGTGGGGGTCGCAGAACGGCGCGATCATTGCCCCGGAGGCGCCGTCGATGTGTACCGGAATGTTCAGCCCGGTGCTGGCCTGCAGCTGGTCCAAAGCGGCGCAGATCTCGGCGACCGGTTCGTAGCTGCCATCGAACGTCGAGCCCAGCACCGCGACCACCCCGATGGTGTTCTCATCGCAGTGCGCCACCGCCTGCTCGGCCGTGAGGTGGAAACGCTCGCCGTCCATGGGGACCAGGCGGGGTTCGACATCCCAGTAGTTGGCGAACTTGTCCCAGCAGACCTGCACGTTGATGCCCATCACCAGGTTGGGCCGGTCGGTGGGTTTACCGGCAGCCTTGCGGGCGTGTTGCCAGCGGCGCTTGAGCGCCAACCCGGCCAGCATGCACGCTTCACTGGACCCGGTGGTCGAACAACCGGTCGCCTCGGGGGCCGGTGGGGCGTTCCACAGCTGGGCGAGCATCTGCACGCAGCGCAGCTCCAACTGCGCGGTCTGCGGGTACTCATCTTTGTCGATCATGTTCTTGTCGAAACATTCCGTCATCAGCCGGCTGGCTTGGGGCTCCATCCAGGTGGTGACGAAGGTGGCCAGATTCAGCCGGGCATTGCCATCAAGCATCAACTCGTCGTGAATGACCTGGTAGGCGGTGTCCGGATCAAGCTCGGTGCGCGGCAGTTGGTTGCGCGGAATCTGCACCGGTTCCCGGGTGAACACCGGATTGATCGCCACCTGCTCGTGGCGACTTGACTTCTGCTGGTAAGCCGGATGCGACAAAGGCATGCCCATCACGCTAAAGCCGACACCCGTGTCCCGCTGGCTGATCACTGGGCGCGGCCCCCGCCGATACCCGTTCGCGTGGTGTGGTGTGCTCTGCGAGCTGTCGGGGTAGGCAGTCAGACCAGATCAGCTGGGGAAGGTCGCTTGATCACCCGCCACATCGACGACCACGACGGCGACATCGCCGCCGGCATCACCAGCGCGGCCCGTCGGATCGCGGCCAACCTGCCGATCTCTGCGATCACCATGATCCTGGCCACCCCAAACGATCTGTTCTCGCTGCGCTATCCCGACACCCACAACCTGTTCGTGCTGCACCGCGCCGCCGGCGGCCCCCACGGGCAGCGTCCGGGGTGGGAGAACGACACGATGGCTTGGGCGGCGCTGACGGGGCCGATTCCGGGGCGGGTGTCGGGCCCGGGGGCCAGGTCGTTGACGATCGTGGCCAGCTGATCGCGGTTGGCCTTGAGCGTGCGGTGGCCTGGCGCAGCGCCAGGGCGAGTCGGCGGATCTCGGACTGTTGTATGGCTTGTTCGCGGCTGGCGGCGGCGGGCCAGCTGGGCCAGGGTGTGTCGGTAAGGCGGGCGCGGGCTAAGCGGCGGTCGGCGTCGTCCCCGCTGCGGAGCAGCGCGCGCCACCGATCTGTTGTGTGTCCCTATCC
>DASQVU010000429.1:0-5271 GCA_035640615.1 Pseudonocardiaceae bacterium | reverse complement strand
CTACATCCGGGTGATCCGCTGCTATTGATCACGGACTGCCAAGTGCATCACTATGGGATTGCGGCGCTGGGAAGCTATCCAAGGGCCGCGCTACCGGCCGACGTAATTCTACCCGGCCGGACCACCTGGCTGATCCTCATTAGCCACCAGAGGAGAATTCAATAAACGGACGCAGCAATACCACGACAATGTCGTGGCCTGCACCCAAAGGGCGGACAATCCGATCCTATCGGCGCCAGGCAGAAACCGGCCGGGTAGCCGCGCTCGGGGAGGGAGCCTGAAATGTCCAACTCACCAAGCACAAGCTGGCATGGTCGTCGGCGTATCAGCCTGCGCAGCACGGGTATTGTGCTCGCGCTGGGCGCGCTACTTGTGGGTGGTTGTAGCGGCACGGCTGGTCCATCGCCCTCCGCCGCACCGCGCTCGTCGATCGACTGGAATGCCGTGGGCCGTGCCATGGGCAGCCCGCTGACCACCGAGGAAGGCGACGTCCATACCGCCGAGTTCCTCCGCAGCGACCTCCACGTCGTCAACGCTGGCGTGCCGGAAAGCCCCGGCATGGAGCTCGGTGCTGAGGCGATGTTCCACCAGACCCCGGCCGGCGCCGCGCTGATGATCGGCGAGGCCACCGTGACCGATCAAGAGCTGAACAAGGTGCTGGCCCGCTTGGAGCAAGACCACACCGTCGAAGTAACCGCCATCCACAAGCATCTCCAGGACGAAACACCCCGGTTGTGGTGGGTGCATTACACCGGCTACGGCGACCCGGTGGCCATCGCTGGGACCTTACATGCTGCCTTTGCCCTCACCGGCATGCCGCTGCGCGCACCCGCCGAAACTGAGACTCCCATTCCGCTTGATACCGCGGCTCTGGATCGCATCATCGGTGTCAAGGGCGAGGCCGAGAACGGCGTCTACCACTTCCATGTTCCGGTCGCCCAGCAGATCACCGACACCCGCGCGCACCTGACCCTGCCTGAGTTGATGGAAGCCTCCACGTTGCTGATGTTCCAGCCGTTAGGCGGTGGCCAGGCCGCCGTCAACGGTGACTACGCGATGACCGCGGATCGGGTTAATCCGGTGATCCAGGCTCTGCAGGCACACAGCATCACGATCATCTCGCTGCACAATCACTTGCTGTATGAATCGCCACGGCTCTTCTACATGCATTTCTGGGGCACCGGAGAGGCCACCACCCTCGCCCAGGGACTGCGCGCCGGCCTAGACGCCACCACGGCTCACTGAGCAGACCAGCAGGCTCGCCGCGCGGTGCTCGACGTGCGCGGATCGGCGAGGAGACAAGCGCGCAACGTAATCAGGGTGTCCGTCGCCACAGTGCTTGACGGACCGGTGGGTGGGGGTGCATGCTCGAATCATTCAACAAATGATGAAAAAAGGTGGTCAAGATGACCGAGCACACGGGCTGCGTGGTCGTCGGTGGCGGACCGGCCGGCATGGTGGCAGGGCTGCTGCTGGCCCGGGCCGGCGTTGAGGTGACGGTGCTGGAAAAGCACCCCGACTTCCTGCGGGACTTCCGCGGCGACACGGTGCACCCGTCGACGCTGACCCTGCTGGATGAGCTTGGGTTGGGTGAGAAGTTCGACGCTGTGCCGCACAGCGAACTCACCGCGGCCGGGTTTCCCACGGAGGACGGCAGCATGATGAAGCTGGCCGACATGACCCGGCTGAAGGTGCCGCACCCGTACATCGCGATGGTGCCGCAATGGGACTTCCTCGACCTGCTCGCCGAGGCCGCCGCGGCAGAAAAGACCTTCACGCTGCGGCTGAACACGGAGATGACCGGCCTGATCCGGGAAGGCAGGCGGGTCGTCGGGATCTATTACAAGACCGCCGAGGGCACCACCGGCGAGCTCCGTGCGGACCTGGTCATCGCCGCCGACGGCCGCTGGTCGCTCGCTCGGCGGGAGGCGGGCCTGCGCCCGAGAGAGTACGACTGCCCGTTCGACGTCTGGTGGTTCCGCCTGTCGCGCCACGATGACGAGGGTGAAGGCATGCTCACCCCGCGGCTGCGCAACCGGCGATTCGTCGTGCCACTACCGCGTACTGGATACTTCCAGATCGCCTACCTTGCGCCCAAGGGCGAGGACCTACGCAAGAAAGGCATCGAGGCGTTCCGCGCCGCCATTACTGAGGTCTGTCCCGAGTTCGCCGACCGGGTGCACGAGCTGCAGACGATGGACGACGTCAAGTTCCTTGACGTGCGGCTGAACCTGCTGCGCGAATGGCACATCGATGGCCTGCTGTGTATCGGCGACGCCGCCCACGCCATGTCACCGGTCGGCGGGGTGGGCATCAACCTGGCCGTACAAGACGCTGTCGCCGCTGCGACGCTGCTGGCGCAGCCGCTGCGCCGGGGCCGGCCGACCCCGGCTGACCTGGCGAAGATCCGGTCGCGCCGGCTGCTGCCCACCATGCTGGTGCAGGGCCTGCAGCGGATCCTGCACCGAACGGTGATGCGCCCGGTGATGGCGGGCACGCGCAACGGGCCACCGCCAGCAATGATCAAGCTGTTCGCGCGGTTCCCGCAGCTGTCCTACGTCCCGGCCCGGCTGCTCGGCCTGGGCTTCCGGCCGGAGCACGCGCCGGCCTTTGCGCGCCGCCCCATGGAGCGAGTCGAGGCCTAACCTGCTTTCGGTCTCCGAGCACGCCCTCGATACTCGCTATTCGCCTGACGCGGCGCGGAGCCCGGCTTGACGGAGAAACTCCGCAACGTCGATCTCTGGGGAGGTTCGTTCGGCGTATAGAGCAAAGTCGCTGAATAAGGCAATCATATAGCTGAGGGCACTGTACGCTCTGCGACCCACCTGATCAGTTGCGTCCTCGATACATTTGGTCACCGCCGCCCGGAACTCTGCTCGGGTACGCGGAATTTCCACCGACCATTGCAGATTATGTGTTGCCAGGTCGCGGACCAGTGTCGATAGTCCTGCATTGACGTCCGGATCGTCGGGGTCCTTGTCGTCGCGGTTCGCAAAGTAAATCTGCGTGGCAAGACCGATCACCAGCTGTCTGAGCTCAGCGTCGTCCATGACCGTCACCTGCGCCGCATCGGCAGCGGTAGCTGCTCACGGACCTATGTTGTCACGATCGATGACGAGAACCCGGTACTCGTCAGTGCGCGGGAATCATCGGGAAAGACTTCGCCGACCCATACCGCTGGCTCGTCCTACCGGGCCACGGTCACGGCACTTAGCGAGTTTCCTGGGCACAGCCCATACTCGAACAATGACACGGGCGCGGGTGCCTGCACTCCCAGCATGGGTAGTGCCGTCGGCAACGGAGATAGACGATATGTACTCGCTGGCACGCTCGCAGTTCCACGCGCCGCGCGGTAACCGGCCGCAAGCCTGCGGCATCGTCGGCGCGCTGAGGTGGGTAACCGGAGATGCCCCGCTTGCACCGGTGACGGGCCGACCCGACCAGCCAGTTACCGCGGCGGTGGCGCGAGCCGAATGCTGGGCAGCTAAAGCCCTGGCCCAAGACGGCATATCGGAGGCACAGCTGGAGGCGGCCTGCGCTGAGCTGGGGGTGGCCTACTGGCCGCCGGACGTGGAGCTCATCGACCCCGAAGAAGGCTTCGGCACGTACCAGACGCTGAGTTGGCTACTCGGCTGGAAGCACGGATACCGAGGCGGGCGCGTCCCACCTTTGCCCTGCCCACGGCATCCGACTCTGAACGACCTGCCACAGCAGCGGTCCACCGTGCGCGAACAGCCCGGCACGCCCACCCGCACGAGCGGCGCAGATTAGTGGACACCTCGTCGGGCGGCTGGACGGATTGAGCACGATGACGGCATGCACGAAATCACCGGGCTGCGGGAACCAACCATTTCCCTCAGCGACCGGTTCGATGACACCGCGGAGCGCCGGCAAGCCAACCGGGCGGTCGCCGTCAGCGCGATCGGCCTGGCCGCCACGGGGCTCATCGAGCTGGCCATCGCGCTATTCACCGGATCCGTAGGGCTGCTGGGCGACGCCCTGCACAACCTGTCCGACGTCTCCACCAGCGCGGTGCTGTTCCTGGGCTTCCGGATCAGCAAGCGCACAGCCACCGAGCGCTACCCCTATGGCTGGGAACGTGCCGAGGACCTCGCTGGGCTCGGCGTAGCGCTGGTGATCTGGGCCAGCGCGGTGTTGGCCGGGGTGGAAAGTGTGCACAAGCTGCTGGCCGGCGAGGGCACCAGCCACCTCGGCGCCGGCATCGCCGCGGCCGTTTTCGGCGTGGTGGGCAATCAGCTGGTCGCCCGTTACAAGCTCCGGATCGGCCAGCGCATCCAGTCCGCCACCCTGATCAGCGATGCCAGGCATTCCTGGCTGGATGCACTGTCTTCGGCCGGCGCCCTAGCCGGGCTTATCGCGGTCGCCTGCGGGCAGCGCTGGGGTGATCCGATGGCCGGCCTCGCGGTCACGCTGTTCATCTGCCACGTCGGCTACGAGGTGACCACTGACATCACCCGCCGCCTGCTCGATGGCGTCGACGCTGGGGTGCTCACCGCCGCTGAGCGTGCCGCCGCCGCGGTCGAGGGTGTCCAGCACGCCCATGCTCGCGCCCGCTGGACCGGGCGCACCCTGCGCATCACCATCGAAGGCTGGGTCGACCCGGATCTCGCCATTCGCGACGCCGACCACCTCGGCCACCACGTCGCTGACGCGGTGCACTCAGCCATCCGCCAAGCCCGCGCTATCACGTTCATCCCCCGAGCCATGCAACCACCGAAGCACCGCCTCGGCTAGTTACCCACGTCATCGACGCTGGTACTGATAGTTCGCGCCCCGACCACCACCTGCCCCGGTGGCGGCGATGCCGTGTGTACACCTCCGACATGGAGACATATCGGGGTTGAAACAGGGCCGCTGAGCCCGATATGTCTCCATGTCGGGAAAGGTGATCAGCAGTCGCGCAGCTCGGGGCTCTGGTTGAGCAGCTGCCCGCGCGCGGAGACGAACGCCTGGTAGCGGGCGCGGCCCACGGCGGCCGGCCGGAATGCGGCGACCCGGTGGCAGTTCTGGAACGCCAGCTTCACTCCGAAATGGCGTTCCAGGCCACCGCGGATGGCGTCAGAGGCCAACGCTCGCAGCAGCTGCCCGCGTTCCGCCTCACCCGGCGGGGGCACCTCGTGATCGGCGAACTCGACCCTCTCCCCGGCGAGCTCCAGATCAGTGACCACGCTGGTGATCACCTGCCAGGCATACGGCAGCGACTGCCGCACGCAGTCGACGAACTCGGCGTCGTCGACCTCGCCCTGTGCC
>DASQVU010000428.1:0-5536 GCA_035640615.1 Pseudonocardiaceae bacterium | reverse complement strand
GCCGGACGTTCCTGCTCGGTTCGTTCAGCGATACCGCGCAGCGGTACTCGCCGGTGATCTTGCCGTTGGGCACTCACAGTCCCACGCTCGACAGCTTCGGTGGCGGCCCGGGAACCGTCGCAATCCATACCTGGCCGACCGCCAATGTCTTCGGCACCCGATCCAGCGATGGCTGCATCCGGGTGCCAAGGGATGCGCTCAACCAGTTGACGCAAGTTCCCCTGGGGACGCTCGTGCTCATCGACGAGAACTGAACACAATGAAAGGACAGCATGTGAACAGTAGGAAGCTCGCCGGCGCCAGTGCTGCCAGCGTCGGTGCTGCCACCGCCGTTGCGGCCCTGCTGCTGGGGACCCTGTCCGGCTCCGCTGGTGAAGAGCCCTCCGCCTCGGCATTCGGCATCGCTGCGGATGGATTACTGCCTATCGCCCCGACTCCGAAGGTGGAAGCCCCACCCGACGAGCGCAAGGCGCTCCTGGAGGTACCAGGACCGGATTCACGCGGCATCTACGTGGCGCTGCTCAAGGTGGAGGCGGAGAAGTTCCGTTCCAAGGCGACTGCCGTCAAGGTCGACATCCTTGGGATTAAGCTCAAGGTCCTCGAGGCAACCTGCGAAAACGGCCACGGCGACTCCTCGATCATTGGCACCGACGACGGTGGCAAGAACTCCCCGGTCGGTGGTCAAGAGATCAATCTTTCCCCGATCCTCAAGGTTGAGTTCAACCGGCAGCACCACGACCGTGACAAGCTGACTGTTGACGCTGCAGTGATCGCACTGCTGCCTGCGGATAAGCGCAACGCGGTGCTCTCCGCCAAGGACCTCAACCTGTTCCAGACCATCGCGGGCAACAAGTACAAGGTTCCGACGATGGCTCAGGTCCAGGACGCGCACACCAAGTCCGGTGCGCCGACAGGAACTCCGGCAACCATCACCGACCTGGTGAGTTCGCTCAAGGTCCTCAACCCGAATCTGGTCAGCCCAGCCGCCGGTCACGGCGCGCTGGAGGAGATAGTGATCTCCTCAGCCAGCTGCCGCGAGGCACCCCACCAGCAGAAGCCACAGGAACAAGCACCGCCGCCGAAGCCAGTCGAGGCGCACCTGCCGGTCACGCACTGACCTGACTGGCACATTTCGAGGGGCTGGCACGAATCTCGTGCCAGCCCCTCTGGCCATTGGTCGCCCTTCAAGTACGCCAACCCCATCTGACGCGCTGTTAACAGTCGGCGGCTGCCCCTGGCCGTAGGATCGCGTGGTGAGCTCCGAGAGACGACTGACCCACGTGGACGAGCACGGCGCAGCCCGGATGGTTGACGTCTCCGATAAGCAGGTCACTGCCCGGGAAGCAGTGGCCTCGGGTGTCTTCCGCACCACCGAAGAAGTAGTCCGGTTATTGCGCGCCGAACAGCTACCCAAAGGCGATGCACTGGCCACCGCCCGGATCGCGGGCGTCATGGCGGCGAAACGCACACCCGACCTGATTCCGCTGTGCCATCCCCTGTCCCTGACCGGGGTCATCCTGGACCTGCACCCCAGTGGCAGCGAGGTACACATCACGGCCACCGTCCGGACCACTGACCGCACCGGAGTGGAGATGGAAGCCCTCACTGCGGTGGCGGTGGCGGGTCTGACGCTGCACGACATGGTCAAGGCGGTCGATCCCGCCGCAGTACTCGACGCCGTGCGGGTGGAGCGCAAGGCGGGCGGCAAAACGGGGCTATGGACCCGCCCGGCGGCCGAACCAGCCCAGTAACCGCATCCGAATACGCGACCGGAGCGTCGAACAGCACAGCCGCGGATGTGAAACTCGGCAACAATTAGGGTCAGGCACATCCACCCAGCCGCCGCTAGCCCAGGAGGACCGATGACAACGTCGACCCGTCGTGCCGTGGTCGTGGTGGCATCCAACCGGGCGGCGGCCGGAGTCTACGAAGACCGCACCGGCCCTGTGATCGTGAAATGGTTGTGCGAACGTGGTTACCAGACCCCCGACCCGGTCGTGGTACCTGACGGCTCGCCAGTGCGCGACGCGATGGCCGAAGCCGTCGCAGACGCCGTCGACGTCGTACTGACCACCGGCGGCACCGGCATCAGCCCCACCGACCGCACCCCGGAAGCCACCGAACCGCTACTGGAGCGGCGGCTGCCTGGATTGGCCGACGCGATCCGCTCAGCTGGACTACCGAAGGTCCCCACCGCGGTGCTCTCCCGCGGCCTGGCCGGCGTGGCCGGCCGGACGCTGATAGTCAACCTCCCGGGCTCAACCGGCGGAGTCCGCGACGGCCTGGCGGTCCTCGATCGGGTACTCGACCACGCCGTCGAGCAGTTGCACGGCGCAGACCACGTCGGCAGCGGCACCGGGCAACCGGCCATAGCCGATCACCAGCACACCCACGAACCCGCCCAGTCACCGAGGTCCGCGCGCGCAGACGTGGTGCTCCGCGCGGTCGTCACCGACGAGCCGCTCGACGTCGAGGACCATGCCCGCCTGGTGGCTCGAGTAGACGCTGGCGCAGTGGTGAGCTTCTCCGGAGTGGTCCGCGACCACGACGGCGGCCGCGGGGTGCAGGCGCTGGAGTACACCAGCCATCCGAGCGCCAGCGAGGTGATCACCCGAGTCGCTCACCAGGTCGCCACGGCACACCCGGATGTGCTCGCGCTGGCCGTCAGCCACCGAATCGGATCACTGTCGATCGGCGACTCCGCGCTGGCCTGCGCCGTGGCGGCAGCCCACCGGGCCGCGGCTTTCACGGCCTGCTCGGCGCTCGTCGACGAGGTGAAACTCCAGCTACCGATCTGGAAGCGCCAGGAGTTCACCGACGGCACCGAGCAATGGGTCAACTCGCCCTGAGCGTCGGCGGAGGTACCTCACTAAGTAGACCTGACCGGACTGGTGGTGACGGTCACGGCGCTCACCTTCCTGCTCCGCTTACCTAGCTACTTGGCCCGCGCCGCCCCACTCGGACAGGAGGGGAATTGTTCGGTTAGCGCCGCGACCGGGCGTTTTGTGAGTTCCTCACTCCTGCGGCGTTCGCTGCAGTACATCGATTCTGGTGGGCAGCGCTACGGCATCCTTGGCGCCGCGCTTGTTCTACTGGCCGGGCTGCTCACCGCGCTACCCGTGCGCACCGCCAACCCCGTCAACGGCGAAACCGCAATGGCCTCCCGTGCTGCCCGCCATTGCAGCGTCCTGCCCTGAGTAGGCAGTCAGCCGCCGGCGAACGGCGGCAACACATCAAGCTCTGCGGCCGCGGGCAGCGGCGTAGCGCGGTCACGCACCGCGACGGAATCGAGCAGGAAGCTGCAGCCGGTGAGTACCTTGCCCAAGCCCTCACCGTGCCGGGCAGCGATCACCTCCAGCGCATCGCCGACCGTGGCACCCTCGGCCACGTCGAGATCTTCGCTGGTCACACCAGCAGCAGCGCGTGCCGCCGCGAAATACCGCACGGTCACCACGGTAACGCCTCCATCGTGCTCATCAGGCGGGTCGGCTAGCCGAAGTCTGAATCATCGACCCCGGCCCCGTCGCGTTGGGTCATCGCTGTGGCTTCCGCCGACCGCTGCCACTACATCTCAACTCCACTCACACCACCGCTGATTCCATTGCGACGACGCAGCCCGCATGGAGCGGAGCACAGAAAATCACCGTTTCCGGAAATAAAGCCGAAAAAACTCCGTGATTCCGGTTTAAGTCGCGGATAAACTCCGTATACGCGAATAGCTGTCTATTCTGCACAAATGCAGCGCGGTTGGTAGCTGCCTGCGGCGGTGGCAGCCGGGCTGGCCGGCATTGAAGAGCCTCCAGAGGCGAGACTCGCGCCGACACGCGGAGCTATTTGTCATCCTCAGGTGCGGAGGTATCGTTGACCATGTGCCGCACTATCGGATGTCCGAGGTTGCTGAGCTGTTCGGCGTAAGCGATGACACCGTTCGGCGGTGGGCGGACTCGGGGCAGCTGACCGCGATCCGCGACGCGGGTGGTCGGAAGGCTGTGGATGGGGTGGAGCTGGCGGCGTTCGCCAAGTCGCAGGCGCACGCCACTCCTGATCCGTCCATGGTGGATCGTTCGGCCCGTAACCGTTTCGTTGGGCTGGTCACCGAGGTGATCACCGATCAGGTGATGGCGCAGGTAGAGATCCAATGCGGACCACACCGGGTGGTTTCGCTGATGAGCAGCGAAGCAGTAAGAGAACTGGGGCTCGTGCCGGGGGTACTTGCGGTGGCTGTCGTCAAGTCGACCCAGGTCATGGTCGAGACCCCAGGAGGGCGTGCATGAAGCGGTTCATGACAGTCGTGCTGATGGCTGGGCTGGCGCTCGTCGGCTGCGGTGGTGGCCAGCAGGCCAGTCAGCAGCGGGTACCGGTCACGGTGTTCGCGGCGGCTTCGCTGACGGACGTGTTCACCAAGTTGAAGCCACAGTTCGAGGCCGCTCATCGGGATGCGGAGCTGCGGTTCAACTTCGGCGGCTCGTCTGATCTGGCCCAGCAGATCGTCAATGGCGCACCCGCGGACGTGTTCGCCTCGGCCAATGAGGCGCAGATGAAGGTCGTCCAGGAGGCGGGGAAGGTCGCCGGGACCGCGAAGCCCTTCGTCACCAACGTGCTCACTATTGTGGTGCCTGCGGGTAATCCGAAGAACATTCATTCCTTCGCGGATTTGGCCAAGCCGGGGGTCACCGAGGTGGTCTGCGCCCCGCAGGTGCCCTGTGGCGCCGCCACCGTGAAGATCGAGAAGGCCACCAACATCAAACTCAGCCCGGCCAGCGAGGAGCAGGACGTGCTGTCCGTGTTATCGAAGGTGGAGGCCAGGGTCGCGGACGCCGGGCTGGTCTACGTCACCGACGCCCGCACCGCCGACGGGAAGGTCCAGGAGATCAACTTCCCGGAGGCGAGTCAGGCCGTCAACACCTACCCGATCGCCGCGATGAGCAGTGCCCCGCATCCGCAGCTTGCGCAGGCGTTCCTGAGCTTCATCCATAGCCCCACGGCAGCCCAGCAATTCACCAACGCCGGTTTCGGCGCTGCCTGAGCTCCGCCAGCCCGTACCAGCGACGACCGCGTGACCCAGACCAGGGATCCGCATACCGTGCGCACCGGGCCGAAGACCCGCTCGCGGGGTCGAGTATCGGCACTGCCCGGTGCGCTGTGGCTGCCCGCCTTGGCGGCCCTGGCGCTGATCGTGTTACCGGTGATCGGGCTGGTCGTGCGGGCGCCGTGGTCCCGGTTCGGTGCCCTGGTCACCAGCCCCTCCGCGTTCGCTGCGTTGCAGCTGTCGTTGCGCACTGCGGCGGTGTCCACCCTGCTGTGTGTGGTGCTCGGTGGGCCGCTGGCCGTGGTCCTGGCTCGCGGCACGGTTCCGGGGCTTCGACTGCTGCGCTCGGTGGTCCTGCTGCCGCTGGTGCTGCCGCCGGTGGTCGGCGGCCTGGCCCTGCTGTACCTGCTCGGCGTCAGCGGGTTCGCCGGCTATGTGCTGGACGTGGCGTTCGGGGTGCGCGTGCCGTTCACTACCACGGCGGTCATCCTGGCGCAGACCTTCGTG
>DASQVU010000427.1:0-3207 GCA_035640615.1 Pseudonocardiaceae bacterium | reverse complement strand
CGGAACCGAAACTCCGACATTCCCCCGCTGAGCAGCGGTATCTGCGCTTGATCCTGAGTGGCGCGGCCTAGAATCGGGCCGGGATACCCGACGAAGTTGCTTAAGTCCTCGGGCCGAGTTTCAGGGGGCCGAACCCCATCTTGAACACCCACAGCACTAACACCACTAGCACCAGCGAAAAAACCGGTGAAGGCCGTGCGCATCGTGTTTGCCGTGCGCGGCGCTGGAGGCGGCAAGCCCGCAGGCCGCGCCGTCGGTCGTTCAGCTGAGGCCCGAGCACTTCGACGCGGCTTGATCTTGCGGTGAGGGCACCGTACCAACGTGGGGCATCGCCCGGTGATAGCTGCGGCCGGTAGCCCTGCCGTTATGTTGGTCTCTCGGTGTGCAGCGGTTCAGTGATGCCTGGCTATTGGAATGCACTATTCGACGCCGTGCTCACTATCGTGGGTTGGAGCTGGTGACGCCGTTGTTAAGTTTGGGGACGTGGTGGGGTGTGCTTACTGAGCTGCTGGAGCGGTCGTGATTGAGCCGCCGTTTGTCGTCGAGCCGTGGGTGGTGCGGGAGTCCGAGCTGGATATCGCCGCGTTAGGGCAGACTGAGTCGGTTTTCGCGCTCGCCAATGGGCACCTTGGGCTGCGCGGCAACCTGGATGAGGGAGACCCGCATGCGCTGCCGGGCAGCTATCTCAATTCTTTCTACGAGTTGCGGCCCCTGCCTTACCCCGAGGGTGGCTACGGCTATCCCGAATCCGGTCAGACGATCATTAATGTGACCAACGGCAAGCTGATCCGGCTGCTGGTGGACGACGAGCCGTTGGATGTGCGCTACGGTCAGCTGCGTTTTCACGAACGGGTGCTGGATCTGCGGGCGGGCAGTTTAACTCGCCGCATGGAGTGGGTGTCACCGGCTGGCAAGGCGGTGCGGGTGCATTCCCAGCGGCTGGTTTCGCTGGTGCAACGGGCCGTGGCCGGGATCCATTATGAGGTGGAGCCGGTCGACACACCGGTGCTGCTGGTCGTGCAGTCCGAGCTGTTTGCCAATGAGCAACTGCCCGCGAGCACCAATGATCCGCGAGTGGCCGCGGCGCTGTCCGAACCACTGGTGGCCCAGGGGCACCGAGCCAACAACACCGGCGCCACCCTGCTGCACAGCACGCGGCGCTCCGGGTTGCGGATGGCCGCGGCGATGGACCATGAGGTGCTGGGGCCATCGGACGCGGAGTTTCACTCTTCGGCGACCGAGCACGTCGCGCGGACGACGGTGATTTGCCGGCTGAAACCCGGCCAGCGGCTGCGGGTGGTGAAATACTTGGCCTACGGCTGGTCCTCGCGGCGGTCCTTTCCGGCGCTGAATGATCAGGTGCAGGCAGCGCTGGCGGCGGCCCGTTATACCGGCTGGGAGGGGCTGGCCACCGAGCAGCGCCGCTACCTGGATGAGTTTTGGGGCGCCGCCGACGTAGAAATCGAGGGCAACCCGCAACTGCAGCAAGCGATTCGATTTGCGCTGTTTCATGTGCTGCAGGCCGGCGCGCGAGCCGAACGACGCGGTATTGCAGCCAAGGGCCTGACCGGCCCGGGATATGACGGCCACACCTTCTGGGACACCGAGAGTTTCGTGCTGCCGCTGCTCAGCCACACGGTGCCCGCCGCGGCCGCCGACGCGCTGCGCTGGCGACAACAGACCCTGCCGCTGGCCATGGCGCGTGCTGAGCAGCTGGGGCTGGCCGGTGCCGCCTTTCCGTGGCGGACAATCCGCGGTCAGGAATGCTCCGGATACTGGCCGGCCGGTACCGCGGCCTTTCACATCAACGCCGACATCGCCGACGCCGCGATCCGTTATGTGACCGCCACCGGCGACGTCGAGTTTGAGCGCGACGTGGCGCTAGAACTGTTGGTGCAGACCGCCCGGTTGTGGCGCTCGCTGGGCCAGCACAACCTGCAAGGCGACTTTCGCATTGACGGCGTCACCGGACCAGATGAGTACAGCGCGGTGGCCGACAACAACGTTTACACCAACCTCATGGCGCAGCGGAATTTGCGCGCGGCCGCCGATGTTGTCGGGCGACACCAGCACCAGGCAGTTGCCTTAGGCGTCGATGCTGAAGAGGTCGCCTCCTGGCGCGACGCGGCAGCCCAGATGGTGGTGCACTACGATGCCAAGCTCGATGTGCACCCGCAGGCGGAGGGCTTTACCCAGCACGCCGTCTGGGATTTTGCCCGCACCGCAGCGGATCAGTACCCGCTGCTGCTGCACTTTCCCTACTTTGACCTCTACCGCAAGCAGGTGGTCAAACAGGCCGACCTGGTCCTGGCCCTGCACCTGTGCCCCGAGGCATTCACCGCCGAACAAAAGGCCCGTAACTTCGCCTACTACGAGCGGATTACCGTTCGCGACTCCTCGCTGTCGGCAGCCACCCAAGCCGTGCTGGCGGCCGAAACCGGCCACCTCGACCTGGCGTATGACTATCTGTGTGAAACAGCCCTGATCGACCTGGCCGACCTGGCACACAACACCAACCAAGGCCTGCACATCGCGTCCCTTGCCGGGGCCTGGTCCGCGGTAGTCAACGGATTCGGCGGACTGCGCCACCTCAACGACGGCAGCCTGGCTTTCGCCCCCCGGCTCCCGGAAGCGCTGACCAAAATCACCTTCCGGCTACGCTGGCGCGGACAACGACTACGGGTGACCATCACACCGGGCCACGCGGAGTACCAGCTACTCGACGGCACCGAACTGGAGTTCAAACACCACCAGCAGACGGTCATGATCACAACCAACTCGCCGGCCGTTGCCCCCATCCCCCCGGCCCCACCCACCAGCCACATCACCCAGCCGGTAGGGCGCGAACCACTTTGCCCCCGGCTGCGCAGTAACCCAGCCCGTTAACCCCAGTACGAAGT
This sequence comes from Pseudonocardiaceae bacterium, assembly GCA_035640615.1. Lineage (GTDB taxonomy): Bacteria > Actinomycetota > Actinomycetes > Mycobacteriales > Pseudonocardiaceae. The sequence goes on along the minus strand of DASQVU010000427.1, from coordinate 307 downwards.
CTGTAGCCCAGTCCAGCCGCACCAACCCCAGGTCAAGCAGCCATTCATCACCACTGTGGACTTGAGGGGTGTGGGTGCCGCATTGGTCATCCACGCCGGGAGTGTCCGATTAACGGTGTAACTGATAGTAATCTGTGTCACTGTCAGTTATTCCGTTAGTTGGCGATGCTCGGGACGATACGTGTGGGTGCCGAACCGGTCATCCACGGCGGGAATTTACCTAGCAGACCACCGGATCTCAGCTGTACCCGGCCGATCTGATCAGACCGGCGCACACCAGCAGACGCGGGCTGACCTGTATGCCCCG
>DASQVU010000426.1:0-3991 GCA_035640615.1 Pseudonocardiaceae bacterium | reverse complement strand
TGTAGTCGGCGCCATCCCGGAAGATGTATCGGGCCCGGGCGCGGCTGCCCGGCGCTGAGGCCACCGCCTCCTGAAACCACTTGTGCTGGTTGGATGTGTGGTTGGGCACCACGTCGATGATGAGCCGCAAGCCGCGCTGGTGAGCGTCGCTGAGTAGCCGGTCGAAAGTGGCCAGATCACCAAAGAGCGGATCGACATCCCGCGGATCACTGACGTCGTAACCATGATCGACCATCGGGGAGCGGTAAAACGGGGTGAGCCACAGCGCATCCACGCCGAGCAGCTCGAGGTAGCCCAGCCGGCTGCATAGGCCTTCCAGATCACCTATGCCATCACCGTTGCCGTCCGCGAAGGAGCGGACGTAGACCTGGTAAAAGACGGCATCGCGCCACCAGGACTCGTCCTCAGGACCCAGACGGCGGTGATCGGCGCGTCGCACAAGAGATAATCCTGCCAGGGGAGGTGCGGCGATCTACGGCACTCAGCTCAGCGAGTTGAGCAAGCTGTTTGCGGCCATCTCCAAGTAATTCCACAACACCGCGCGGTGGGCCTCGTCGAGCTCGGCTTCCTCCACCGCAGTACGCATGCAGCGCAACCACGCGTCGCGCTCGGTCGGCCCGATGCGGAACGGGGCATGCCGCATCCGAAGCCGGGGGTGTCCCCGCCTCTGGGAGTACGTGTGCGGCCCGCCCCAGTACTGCATCAGGAACAGCCGTAAACGTTCCTCGGCGGGACGCAAGTCCTCATCCGGGTACAGCGGACGCAGGACTTCGTCTTTCGCCACCAGCTCGTAGAAACGCCCGACGATCCGGCGAAACGTCTGCTCGCCGCCAACGGCTTGGTAGAAGGTCTCCGGTGCAGCCACCTCTTCATCCTGCCTTGCGGAGCGCCTCCGTGGAGCGGGCATCAAGCCGGCGGGGCGGTGTGACCGGCAGGCGAGGGGGGTGGGATGCCGGCGTCGGCGAAGGCCTCCTTGAGACCGGCCAGCAGCGCCCGCTGTACCACCCACTGCCGCCCAGCTTGCACTTTGGTCGTGATCCGCAGTGTCACGCCGTCGGTGTTGATCGATTCGACTCCCAGCACCTCGGGTGGTTCCAGCACGTCGGCAGCCAGCGCGCTGCCGTCGGCGGTGAGCTCCGTGGCGGTGCGGCTGGCAAGTTCCGTGGATGCCGGAATGTCCGCCTCATGACCGATGGGCAGGTCAACCACGGCCACCGAGTAGTCCTGGCTGGAATTGCCGACCCGCAGCACCTCGCCGTTGCGGACGTACCAGACGGTGCCCTTGGTATCCCGCAAGGTGGTCACTCGAAGCCCCACTGCTTCTACCTTGCCTGTGGCGGAGCCGAGATCGACCACGTCGCCGACCCCGTACTGGTCCTCGACCAGCATGAACATTCCCGATATGAAGTCTTTGACTAGATTCTGCGCGCCGAAGCCCAAAGCGATACCTAGGATGCCAGCCGAAGCGATGATCGGGCCGAGGTTGATTCCCAGCTCACCGAGCACCAGAGTGCAGGCCACGCCGTAGACCACGAACGTGGTGCCCGAGCGCAGTACCGAGCCGATCGTCCGGGCTCGCTGGGCGCGTCGTTTGGACAGCAGGCCCGTGCTGCGCCAGGACTCGGGGGCCCGCTCGCGCAGCGGTCGTAGCAAGCCGGGCGGCGGTCCGTCTGCGGTCACCTGGCTCAACCGGTTGATCGCGCGGTGTGCCATCAGGCGGATGAAAACTGCAAGCAAGATGATCAACAGGATGCGCAGCCCTGTTCCCATCACGGTGTCGGCGTAGCGGGAGAGCAGGTCGTTGTGCGTGAGCTGGTAAAGACGCGCGCACCAGGAGCCCTCGTCGCGCGAGCAGTCTGGCTGCTTGAGCAGTTGGGCCATCATCTGATGGGTACCTCTGGTCACCCGCCGGACTGTATCTGGATCCCACAACCGACACCGGCCGTGGCCAGCTTCGAGCTGTTGTCACCGACACGCGGCACTACCCGGTACGTGCGCAATGGCCGCCTTCTATGGTGGACTAGTCGTGCGAACTGGCGGAGGTGGTCGCGTGCACGACCGACAACCCAGCCCGGAGGGTCACCCAGCGGTGGCGGACCAGCAGACCGCCTCGCGCTCCGGAACCTCAACCGGGCTTCTCGAAACCACTGTCCTCGTCGCGGATAAACCCCCTGCCGCCGGTGCACCGGCCTGGGGACGCCGCCGGGTATTGCTGCTTAACGCCAGTTTCGAACCGCTGACTGCGCTACCGCTGCGCCGGGCCATCGTGTTGGTCGTGTGCGGTAAGGCTGACGTGGTGCACGGTGATGCGGCGGGCCTGGTGCTGCACTCCGCGACCGCCAGCTTGCTGGCTCCCTCGGTGATCAAACTGCTCACCTACGTACGGGTGCCCTACCGGGCGCGGGTGCCGATGACCCGAGCAGCGTTGATGCACCGGGATCGCTACCGCTGTGGCTACTGCGGGGCCCGCGCGGAGACTATCGATCACGTCGTGCCGCGTAGCCGCGGCGGCGAGCACTGCTGGGAAAACTGCGTGGCGTGCTGTTCGTTGTGCAACCATCGCAAGGCCGACCGGTTACTCAGTGAACTGGGGTGGAAGCTGCGGGTGGTGCCGCGCGCGCCGCACGGCCAGCACTGGCGGCTGCTGACCACGGTGCCTGATGCCGACCCGCTGTGGTTGCCCTATCTCGGCGAGGTCGCCTAAGTAACCTCCCGGTGCGCCGTAGTGTGGGGCGCGTGGCAGACCTGCACGAGTTGACCGCCCTGGAGCAGGCCGCAGCGGTGCGCCGGCGCGAGGTGAGCCCCAGCGAGCTCGTCGAGCATCATCTGCGGCGCGTGTACGACAAAGACGATCAGCTGGGGGCGTTCGTCACCGTCACCGCCGACCGGGCGATGGACGCAGCCCGAGCCGCCGATGCGCTGGTAACCCGGACGGCTCCGGCTGCGTTACCGCCGCTTTTCGGCGTGCCGACCGCCATCAAAGACCTCACGGTGACCGCCGGCGTGCGCACCACGTTCGGATCTACCGTCTACGCCCAGTACCTACCGACCGTTGACGACGATGTGGTCCGGTTCCTGGCTGCTGCGGGCACGATCAGCCTGGGTAAGACGAGCACTCCCGAGTTCGGGCTGACCTGCTATACCGAGCCGGCTAATCGGCCGCCTGCGGTGAACCCCTGGGAGACCAGCAAGTCAGCTGGAGGTTCCTCCGGTGGAGCGGCTGCCGCGGTGGCGGCTGGGCTGGTGCCCTTCGCTCAGGCCAGCGACGGCGGAGGCTCGATTCGTGGGCCGGCGGCGGTGTGCGGGCTGGTGGGTCTCAAACCCAGCCGGGGACGGGTATCGCGCGGTCCGGTGGCAGGTGATGTGACGTTGCTCTCAGTACTGGGGCCGCTGGCCCGCTCCGTCGAAGACGCCGCGGCGTTGCTTGACGCCATGGCGGTGCCGTGCCCTACCGAACCGGTGACCGCGCCGCCACTGCCAGCGGGGCAGAGTTTCCTGCAGCTGTCCCGCACGGAGCCTGAACGGTTGCGCATCGGGCGTTACGTCGACTCCCCGCTGGCCGGCGTCGAGCTGGCGCCGGAGTGCCGTCGTGCCTGGGAAGACACCTCTGTGCTGCTCGCTGAGCTGGGTCATGAGGTGATCGACACTACTGCGCCGTTCGATGCTGAGGTATTGCTGCCCGCTTTCGAGAAGCTGTGGGCAGTGGGGGCGACGTCGGTGCCGGTGCCCGAGGAGTCGTACGGTGCGCTCCTGCCGTTCACCCAGTGGCTGCGTGCGCAGGGAGCTGCGGTCAGTGGACCCGAGTTGCTGCAGGTTATGGGCCAAGTCCAGGCCGCAGGGCGGGCTGCTATCTCGGCGCACGCGGAGTTCGACGCGGTTCTCGTCCCCATCCTGGCGCAGCTACCCCAACCGATCGGGTGGTTCAGTTCCGTACCTCCGCCAGAGAACTTCGAGCGGCAGAAGCGGTTTATCCCCTATGCCGCGTTGTACA
>DASQVU010000425.1:0-10619 GCA_035640615.1 Pseudonocardiaceae bacterium | reverse complement strand
TGCGCGGTACCGGCGATGACCTGCCAATTCTGGTGCTCACCGCCCGGGACGCCATCTCCGACCGGGTCGCGGGTTTGGACGCGGGCGCGGACGACTACCTACCTAAGCCATTCGCCTTGGAGGAGCTGCTGGCGCGGTTGCGCGCACTGTTGCGGCGCTCGCCTCCGGACGGCCTAGGGCCTGCTGGGCCCCCAGAAGCTCGGTTGAAGTTCGCCGATCTCACGCTTGATGAAAGCACCCGCGAGGTCACTCGCGGCGAGCGCCGGATCAGTCTGACCCGGACCGAGTTCACCTTGTTAGAGCTGTTCATGCGCCATCCTCGGCAAGTCCTGACCCGCAGCCGCATCCTGGAAGATGTATGGGGCTACGACTTCCCCACCTCGGGCAACGCGTTGGAGGTCTACGTCGGATACCTGCGGCGCAAGACTGAGGCGGGTCGGGAACCGAGATTGATCCACACCGTGCGCGGGGTCGGCTACGCCTTGCGAGAGACGCCTCCGTGATCCAGTCAGCCGATCCGAAATTCGGGAATCGGCGGATGTCCCTGCGCACCCGGATCACCGCGCTGACCGCGGTGTGCGTCGGAAGCGCCGTCGCACTGGTGTCGCTCGCCGGCTACTTCACCGTGCGCACCAGCCTTTACGACCAGCTGGACACGACGCTGCTGCAGCGCGCCGACTCGCTGCGCAGCACGCTGGCCAACGCGGAGCAACTCGGGGGCATCCCGGACAGCTTTTTCGGTGCAGCCGACATCAGGGTGGGCCTGCTGGATGGCCGCACCGGGCGCAGTGTGGTCGGCGGTGACCTGGTGATGGGTCCCGAGGAGCTTGCCGTTGCGCGTGGCCAGCGGCTCCAGTCGTTGCGTACCGACCGGGCGCGCGACTTGCGCGTCGCTGCAGTACCGGCGGCCCCGGGCGCTGCCCTGGTTGTGGCCCGGGGCTTGGACGCCACGCGCACCACGTTGGCGCGGCTAGGCCTAGTGTTCATCCTGGTCGGCGGGGCTGGCGTGCTGCTGGCCGCCGCAGCAGGCACCGCGGTCGCCCAGGGCAGCCTGCGCCCGGTGCAACGATTGACCGAGGCCACCGAGCGGGTAGCCCGCACCGGCAACCTGCAACCCATCGCGATCTCCGGAGACGACGAGCTAGCCCGGCTCACCGGTAGCTTCAACAGCATGCTCGCCGCGCTGGCCGAATCCCAGGAGCGCCAACGGCGGCTGGTCGCTGATGCCGGCCATGAGCTGCGCACCCCCCTCACCTCATTGCGGACCAACCTGGAACTACTGGCGGCCTCCGACCGTCCGGACGCGCCAACGCTGTCCGAGCAAGACCGCAAGGAGATCTCCGACGATGTGCGCGCCCAGGTCGAAGAGCTCTCGACCTTGGTCGGTGATCTCGTCGAGCTGGCCCGGGAGGATGCCCCGCAGGTGGTGCACGAACCTGTGGAACTGACCGAAGTGGTGGAGCGGGCGCTGGCCAGAGCGGGCCGGCGAGCGCCCGATGTGCATTTCGACGTCGACCTCGCGCCCTGGAGCCTGCTCGGTGACGCCAATGCCCTGGAGCGCGCCGTGCTCAACCTGCTCGACAACGCCGCCAAATGGAGCCCGTCGGGGGCAACGGTGAATGTGCGGCTGGCGCCTACCGGCCGGGGTACCGCCGCGGTGCAGGTGGCCGATGACGGGCCGGGGATCGCCGAGGCCGACTTGCCCTACATCTTCGAGCGCTTCTACCGCTCACCCGATGCGCGTACCCTGCCCGGGTCGGGGTTAGGACTGGCTATTGTTGCTCAGGTCGTCGCGCGTCACGGGGGTAACGTACAAGCCAGCCGGCGTCCGGAGGGCGGCACGTTGATGACCCTTGAGTTGCCCGGCCGGCCATCCACACAACACGCCTAGGCGCCTCACATGCACACCTCAGGAATCCAGGACAACCTAGAGACATGACCGACGACTCGCCGCGCCCGCAACAGCCCGGCGCGCAGCCCAATCCCGCCTGGTCGACGGGCCGGCAAACGGGGTGGAACCAGCCGTACGCCAGCTCGGGTACGGGAGCCTGGTCGGCGCAGGGCACAGGGTCGCCACCCACCGCGCCTATCGGGCCGCCTCCATCCGGTGCGCCGGAACCCCGCCGCGACAAACCCATCGCCGGAGCCGTCGTGCTGTCGTTGCTGGTGGCCCTGGTCGCCGGTGGAGTCGGCGGTGCGGTCGGCTACCAGTTCGCCAGCCACGGCAGCGGCACGGTCAGCGCGCTGGATCTTCCGGTGCCTGGAGCCTTGCCTGCCGCGAACCTTCCGAACGGTTCGGTCGAGCAGGTGGCCCAGCGGGTGACGCCCAGCGTGGTTCAGCTGCGGGTGCACGGCGCTCGGGTAAACGCCGAAGGTAGCGGCATCGTGCTCAGCCCCGACGGGCTAATCCTCACCAACAACCACGTGGTTGATCCGGCCGCCAACGGGGGCCAGGTCTCGGCATTGCTTCAGGACGGCCGCTCAGTGCCGGTTCAGATCGTCGGTAGGGCACCGTCTTTCGACCTCGCAGTTGTGCGCGCGCAAGGCGTCAGCGGTCTGATCCCGGTCCAGCTGGGCAGCTCCAGCAGCCTGCGGGTCGGTCAGGAAGTGGTGGCGATCGGCTCGCCGCTGGGTCTGTCCGGCACGGTGACCAGCGGCATTGTCAGTGCGTTGGAGCGTCCGGTGCGAGCCGGCGGCGAGGGCAGCGGTCAGGACACCGTGCTGGACGCGATCCAAACCGACGCCGCGATCAATCCCGGCAACTCCGGTGGCCCGCTGGTCGACATGCAGGGCCGCGTGATCGGCATCAACTCCGCGATCGCCTCGCTCGGCTTTGGCACTGGGCAGGCGGGCTCCATCGGTCTGGGCTTCGCGATCCCCATCGACCAGGCCAGGCGGATCGCTAACGAGCTGGTCCACACCGGCAAGGCTACGCAGGCGCTGCTTGGGGTTACCGTGCCCGCCGGCCAGCCGGAAGACAATGCCGCAATCATTCGGGACGTTACTCCTGGTGGTGCCGCTGCTGCGGCCGGAATCCAACCGGGCGATATGATCACCAAGGTGGATGATCGATTGATCGACAGCGGGGATGCGCTGATTGCGGCGATTCGCTCCCACACGCCGGGCTCCCAGGCCACGCTCACCGTCAAGAACTCGGCTGGGGCCACCCGCCAGGTCCCGGTCACGCTCGGCAGCCAAGACGTGGGAACCCGCTGACGGCCCGGGCCGGTGCGGAGATCGAGACCGGCTTCCGGGCGGGAGATCGCGCCTACTACGGTGCTCGGCATGGAACGCAGCGTGCGCAACCTTGGGCGGGCTCTTGTCGTGATCGTCGATGATCGGGTAGCGCACGGCGAGCATGAGGACTCCACCGGTCCGCTCGTGACAGAACTACTGGAAGAAGCTGGTTTTGTGGTCGACGGGTCGGTGGTGGTGGCCGGCGAGGCAGTGGATATCCGTAACGCCCTGAACACCGCAGTGATCGGCGGGGTGGATCTGGTCGTCACTGTTGGCGGTACCGGGGTATCGCCTCGAGACGTCACCCCGGACGCCACAGCCGGTGTGTTAGACCGCCCAATACCGGGCATCGCCGAGGCCCTCCGGGCTTCGGGGCTCGCTGCGGGCGCGGTAGATGCAGGCCTGTCCCGCGGGTTAGCCGGAGTGTCGGGTAGTACCCTGGTCGTGAACCTGGCACGATCGCGTGCTGCGGTCCGTGACGGGATGGCCACTCTCACGCCACTCGTCGGAAGGGTGATCGACGAGCTGTCCTGGCCAAATCAGGATTGAGCGCCCAGCACTAGCGGGGCGCTCACTCCGACACAACCGGCATTCAGAAAACTGCAGCGCCCACCACGACAGACCCGAACTGTTGCGGGTTGGCGGGGCGGGGGGCTCAGGTGCTTTCCCTGCCGTTCCGGCTCAGCACCTGTCCGACCAGCTGGCCCACGCTGGCAACCTGGTCGTGGAAACGCCCCCCGGTGGCCGTGTCCACGGCGAACACGGTGGCCTCAACACAATCCCGGGCGACTTCGGTGGCCTTCTCGACTAGTGGGCCAGCCTTTTCCATGGCCTGGTCAACGATTGGACCGTAGGTCACCGAGATCTTCTCGGCCAACGGGCCGGCCTTGTTGATCGTGCTCTCGAGCAGCGGGGCCGTCATTTCCCTGGCCACCTCAATGTATGGCGTAGCCACCTCCTTGGCCTGCTCGATGTACGGGTTGGCCCTCTCCAACGCCATGTCCACCAGGGGGGTGGCCTTCTCGAGGGCTTGCATGACGACGGGGCCAGCCATGCCGATCACTGGGCTAGCCGCGCCCTTAACTTTCTCCATTAGACTCATGGTGGGAGCCCTTCCGGTCGTGAGAGATGGAGAAACCCTATCCTGGCACTGCGATCTAGTGGCCGGAAGTGAGTGGTGCAGGGCAGGTTGGCGCGATCACGCGGTCGGGGGGTGTCATGATGTCGGATAGTGCCTCTGACCGCGTCAAACGTCGCCGCGGGAGACTTAAACACGGACTTGAAGACGTACTGCCTCACGACACCGCAGACGACCGCCCGGATGCCCTGGAGCGCCTGAGGGCCGACGCTGAGGAGCACGACCGGTGGCTTCTGGACAACCGCCCTCCGCACCATGACATCGCCTGGTGATGTTCTCAGCGGACCGTGACGGTCAGATTCTGAGCTATCGAGGTCGCGGCAACGCGGGTTGCCGCCACTGGATCCAGCGCGACCAGCACCAGCTTTCCGTCGCGTTCCCCGGTGTGGGCGGGGGATTCCAGCACGGCTAGCACCCGGGCTCCGCGTGCCAGCAATACGGGCTCGTCATGCTGTGGCCCCACGGTCACCACGTCGACGACGGCACCAGCGTGCAGCAGTGCAGCGACGCCCGGGTCCGCTAATCGTACCGGCACACTTACCAATTCGGGATCGCCGGAGACCGACCTGGTGAGATCGGGTCCGGTTAGCCGGACATCGGTCAGGGCCTCACCGCGCCGCACCGGTGCGGCCAGCGTTCGGCCCAGCACCGCGGCTGGGGACCGTGCGGCGCCGTCGGGTGTCGCCTGGGCAGGTAGCCGGCGCAGCGCCAATTGGCTTGCTTGGACAACAGTGCCTGGGTTGAGGTCCCGGGCGGCCACTACCACCAGGTCGCCGTCGAGCCGATCTCGATGCGGGTATAGCGCCATGATCGCGGCGAATCCGACGAGGACCGCAGCGGCGACCCGGCGCAGCAGCATTGCCCGGCTGAACACAGCGGCCTGCTTGAGTGCATCCCACCGCTGCAGCAGTGGTGCCCAGTCGATGTGGTGTTGCGCGCGCCCCATCGCGACCTCCCGATCTTCCTCGTCCCCGCCGGGACATTAAGCAAGATCGGTTCGCCGCGATAGTGCCGTCGCTGCGGGCTGTGGATAACCAGACGGCTGTGGATAACTGGGCGGTCAGGAAGCGGTGGAGTGTGCTGCGGTCTTCGAGTCCGAAGACGATTTCGACTCTGGAGTCTTCGGCTTGTCCCGGCCCTGCTGGGAAGGCTTGTCCTGGGCCTTGTCGGGGGAACTCGACTCGGACTTACCGTTTGACCCGTTCGATGCTGCCTTCTCGGAGTCGGGGACGCGGCTGTCCGTGCGGTAAAAACCGCTGCCCTTGAACACGATGCCCACCGACGAGAACAGCTTGCGTAGCCGGCCGGAACACTGCGGGCAGTCGGTCAGCGACGGGTCGGTGAACTTCTGCACGGTGTCGAACTGGTGCTCGCACGCGGTACACGCGTAGGAGTAGGTCGGCACGTTTCGCCTCCACGTAACTAGCACTCTACGCACGAGAGTGCCAACAGGATGATAGCAGTTTAACCACCGCGCAAGACCTGGCGCGTTCAATCAGCGGGGCAGCGCAACCAGACCCTGTCTAGGGGTCAGGGCCGCGGTGACCGGGACATCGTGCGGCTGCGCCGGCACCGTGGCCAGCACCTCCTCGTCGCGCACGACCGCCACCAGCGGGGTACCGGGCCTGGCCAGCCGCAGCGTCCGGTCGTAGTGCCCGCCACCGCGGCCCAGCCGGAACCCGCGCCAGTCCACGGCCAGTGCCGGTACCAGCACCAGGGCAGCGGTAGCGATCACCGCAGCACCCAGCGCCGGCTCGGCTGGTTCGCGCAGCCCCAGTGGCCCGGGGTGCAGCGAACGCGCGCCGGTGTATTCAGCCCAGTCCAGCGGGCCGTGCTCAGTAACCAGCGGAAGCAGCACCCGGCGGCCACGGCGGACCAGCCCGTCGAGGAGCTCGGGAGATCCCGGCTCGGTACCCACCGGCCAGTAGGCGCAGACCGGGCCCGGCCGATCAAGCGGTAGCCCTGTCGCAGCTGCCGCCGCCAGCGCTACCGCCTCTGCCGCGCGCACCGCCGCCGGCACCGCCCGCCGCGTCGCCAGCACCCGCCGCCGCAACTCCCACTTCGCGCTCTCGTTCACGTACCTGACCCCGACATGGAGACATATCGGGGTCTAGCAGGCCCCGATCACCCCGATAAGTCTCCATGTCGGGCGGAGGCGGGGGCAGGTGGCCGATAGGGTCGGGCGTTATGGGCGTGTCAATAGATGGGGCTGGGTTTCGGACGGCGGTGGTGCCGGCTGCCGGGCTCGGTACCCGATTCCTGCCGACCACGAAGGCCGTGCCGAAGGAGCTGCTGCCGGTAGTCGATACGCCGGCGATCGAGTATGTCGCGGCCGAAGCGGCGCAGGCCGGGGCGCAGCGGTTGGTGCTGGTCGTCGCACCGGGCAAGGAATCCGTGGCGGCGTACTTCGATCCCAGCCCGGATCTGGAAGCCGAACTGCGCGGGCGGGACAAGGATGCGCTGCTGGACAAGGTCCGCCGGGCCCCCGGATTGATCCGGGCCGAAGTCGCCTTGCAGGACAAGGCGCTGGGACTGGGACACGCGGTGAGCTGCGCCGAGCCGTTGCTGGATGACTCCGACGAGGCGGTGGCCGTGTTGCTGCCCGACGACCTGGTGCTGCCCACCGGAGTGCTCATCACCATGGCCGCGGTTCGCCAGCGGTACGGCGGCAGCGTGCTGTGTGCCTTCGACGTCCCGCGCGAGCAGGTCTCCGCCTACGGGGTGTTCACGGTCGAAGACACCCCAGATGAGGATGTCAAGCGGGTGCACGGGATGGTGGAGAAGCCGGCTCCCGACGCGGCACCGTCCACCTTCGCGGCGGCCGGTCGCTACCTCCTTGACCGGGCGGTGTTCGATGCGCTGCATCGGATAGCCCCCGGAGCTGGCGGGGAACTTCAGCTCACCGATGCCATCGCGCTGCTGATCGAGGACGGTCATCCGGTGCACGTCGTGGTGCACCACGGCGGGCGTCACGACATGGGCAACCCCGCCGGGTTGCTGAAGGCGTCGGTGGACTTCGCGCTCGCCGACCCCGAGATCGGTCCTGGGCTACGCAGCTGGTTACGCGACAGGTTGGAGCAGGAGAGCACGTGAGGTCGCTGGACGAGCAACTCGGGCGGGTGTTGGACGCTGCGGTGCGTCCCGCGCCGGTGCGAGTGGCGATCTCGGAGGCGCAGGGCATGCTCTGCGCGGAGGAGGTGGTGGCGCAACGCTCGCTGCCCGGATTCGATCAGGCCGCCGTCGACGGGTTCGCGGTGCGCAGCGTGGACATCACGGAGGTGCCGGTCACGTTGCCGGTGGTGGGTGAGATCACCGCGGGCTCGCGGCAGCCGTTGCGGCTGCAACCCGGCCAAGCGGTCCGGGTGGCGACAGGGTCCGCGCTGCCTGCGCTGGCTGATGCAGTGGTGCCGCTGGCGGATACCGATGATGGGCTCGCTCATGCGGCCCGGGTCACCGTGGTGCGCGCGGTGCCGTCGAAAGCGTACGTGCGCCGCGTCGGCGAGGACGTCCAGACCGGTGACGTCGCGGTACGTCCGGGCTCGGTAATCGGCCCGGCGCAGGTGGGGCTGCTTGCCGCGGTGGGCAGGGCCAAGGTGCGGGTACACCCACGCCCCCGGCTGTCGATCCTGTCGGTCGGTGAGGAACTGGTCGACATCGACCGCACGCCCGGGGTGGGGCAGGTCTACGACATCAACTCCTACGCGCTGGCCGCAGCCGCTCGTGATGCCGGCGCCGAAGTGCACCGGGTCGGCATCGTGTCCAGCGAGCCGTCCCGGTTGCGCGAGGCGGTGGAGAGCAGGCTGCTGGTTTCGGAGATCGTGGTGGTGACCGGCGCGGTGGGCGGAGCGACGGGTGAGCAACTGTGCGGCGCACTGGCCGAGCTGGGTCCGCTGGACGTCGAGCGAGTAGCTATGCACCCTGGCTCCGTGCAGGGTTTCGGTCGGTTGGGCGCAGACTCGGTGCCGACTTTCCTGCTGCCCAGCAACCCGATCAGCGCATTGGTGATTTTTGAGGTGGTGGTGCGGCCACTGATCCGGCTGGCGCTGGGCAAGCGCAACCCCCACCGCCGGACCATCACCGCGCGTCTGCTGTCCCCGGTGACGTCCACGGCGGGTCGACGCGGGTTCCTGCGCGGCCAGCTGTTGCGGGATCCGGACACTGCGGAATACCTGGTGCAACCGCTAGGCACCTCCGGTGCCCATCTGCTGGCCTCGCTGGCGGAAGCAAACTGCCTGATCCTCGTTGATGCCGACACCACCGAGGTGCCGATGGGCGAGCAAGTCGCCGTGAGTTTCCTTGCACAGCGCGGATGAGGCGCCGTGTTCGGATCTGGGCCTGATAGCCGCCATCCCGGCTGGCCGGCACGGCTGGGGCCGCTGAAGGTTGTCGCGGGGGAGGTCGGACTGCGTCCGGTGCGGTTGCGCGATGGCTCGACGTGGAGCCGGCTGCGCCTGCGCGACGAGGATTACCTGCGGATCTGGGAGCCGGAGGCGGAAGGCACCTGGTCGGAGCGCTTCGCCCCGATGGCCTGGCCGGTGCTGTGCAGCGGGCTGCGGGCGACCGCCCGTCGGGGGCAGGCACTGCCGTTCGTCATCACCCTCGATGGCCGGTTCGCCGGCCAGCTCACGCTGGGCAATGTGGTGCGGGGTTCGCTGCGCTCGGCCTGGGTTGGTTACTGGGTGGAGTCGCGCGCGGCTGGCGGCGGTGTGGCCACGGCGGCAGTGGCGCTGGCGGTGGATCACGCGTTCGGACCGGTGGGGCTGCACCGGATCGAGGCCACCGTGCGGCCGGAAAATGCGGCGAGCCTGCGGGTGCTGGCCAAACTCGGATTCCGGGATGAGGGGCTACTGCAACGCTATCTTGAGGTGGACGGCGCGTGGCGGGACCACAGACTGCTCGCGGTGACCCGGGATGAGGTCGGTGCCGGCTTGGTGTCCCGCCTGATCCGCTCAGGTCAAGCTCAGCCCCGCTAGCTCCCTCCTCCGGCGTGTCGCGCCCCGCTTCCCGGCGTGTCGCCTCCTGGTGCCCCGTGTGTCGCGTCCCCCGCCGCACGATCTTCGCGGCGCGCCTCCGGCAACCGGATGGGCCTGATGACTACGGTGGTCGGCGAGTTAGCTCTGGACAGCTCGGAGATGGCGGACGGGTGGGGGACGGGAAGTGCCCAGCTCGCTGATTTTTGCTGCGCTGGCGGGGGCATGGCTTGTCGTGCTTGTTCCGATGGTTGCGAAGCGGCGCCAGGAGGTGGCTTACACCGCCGAGTCTGCGCTGGCTGCCCGGGTACTGCGCCGGCCCGGTCGCTGTCCTGCGGCGCCCCAAGGTGGTCAGGAGGGACCGATGATTCCCGGACGGGTCGTGCAGCGGGAGCCCGTGGTGCCTGAGCGCCGATATAGAGCGGGGCGCGGTGGGTTCGACCCGGAGGTCGCCGCACAGTTGGCCCACGCCAAGTACGTGTTTCGCCAGCGCGTGGTCCTTGCTCTGGCGCTCGCAGCGCTCACCATGGTGGTGCTTGCCCTTACGTTGTCCACCCTGATGTGGTGGGTGCACGCGGCACTGGATGCAGCGATCGTGGTTTACCTGGCTTACCTGCGCCGCCAGGTGCGGATCGAAGAGCAGGTGCGGCAGCGCCGGGCGGCGCGGCTTGCGGCTGCTCACCCCCTGGCACCCGCTGCCGCCGACGTCCCTGCTGATCTTCTGCCTGAGGCGCAGCCGAGCCGCGAGCGGACGGTATGGCCTGTCGCGGAGGCACTCGCGAGGCACCCCACCGCGGTGGCACTGGACTTCGACGACGAGGATCCGATCTTTGACGAGCTGCAACCCGTGTTCGAGCCGCCTTACCGTCGGGCAGTCGGCGAGTAGCCGATGACCGGCTGCTAAACTTGCTGCGCACCTCGGGGCTGTAGCGCAGTTGGTAGCGCGTCTCGTTCGCATCGAGAAGGTCAGGGGTTCGATTCCCCTCAGCTCCACAGCGGAGGCTCAAGTCGATTGACCTGGGCATTCATGCTTTCGCGGTGTGCGAGTCCCTCCTCTTCGTCAAGGAAATAGCCACGATCCGGATCCCGCTCGCGCCATATGAACGGACGACGTCCTCGCATGCCGATGTGAGGTTCACGGGGGTATCGGTACAGCGGAGCCCTTGGGACAGCCGTGGACGTCGATGAGTCAGGATGGTCGGGATGAGGGTGAACCATGTCTTTGCTGGTGTTCCGGTGGCTGATTTCGTGGTGGCGCAGGCCTGGTATGAACG